>CAZGPO010000254.1:0-3511 GCA_964527745.1 uncultured Dechloromonas sp. | reverse complement strand
CTGGTATGGCTGGCATGGAAGCCAAGAAGTAATTTTCAGCTTTTAATCGAAAGCGGGGCTGCGGCCCCGTTTTTTTGTTGACTCTCAGGCTAGCTGACGCCAGTCGAAACCTGCTTCCTGACTGGCTACCACGATGTCTTCGTTGTTACAGCCAAGCGCAGTGGACAGCGCCTTGGCCGCCAGTGACGGATGGTTGTTTTGTTCGCTCAAATGGGCCGCGACAAGCTGTTGTAGTCGGCTTGTGTCAATTTCACGCAACAGGCCTGCCGCTGCGCCGTTTTCAAGATGTCCGAGGCGACCAGCGATTCGTTGTCGCAACGAAACTGGATAGTTCGACGCGGCAAGCATTTCCGCATCGTGGTTGCATTCGAGAACAAGCCCCTCGATGCCCGACAGCAGATCGCACATGTGGCGGGTGATTTCACCGGCATCGGTCAGCAGTCCAAGGCGTGCTTTTCCGTCCGAGAAAATGAACTGAACCGGCTCGCGTGCATCGTGGGGCACCGGATAGGGCCAGATTTCGAGGTTCCCGACGGCAAACGACGCATGGCTGTCGATGATCCGCAGATCGTCATCCTTGGTGGCGGCTCTGGCGGCGGAAAACGTACCGTGACTGAGCCAGACGGGCAGGGCATGGCGCCGCGCGAAAGGAATGACCCCGCCGAGGTGGTCGCCATGTTCATGGGTGACGAGAATGCCCGTGAGATCGCCAGGGCTGCGGCCGAGACGGGCGAGACGGCTGGTCGTCTCGCGCTGGCTGAAACCGCAATCTATCATCAGGCAGGTGGCGCCGCTTTCGACCAGCAACGCGTTGCCCGCGCTGCCGCTGCCAAGCGACGCGAAGCGGATCACTGCAACTGCTTGTGGAGCAGGTCCAGGATTTTCTTGGCGGTCTCCGACTTGTCCGTTCCACCTTCGCTGGTAAGCACCTGAACTGTCGATTTCTGGCCCGAACCGCTGACATGGATGCGATACGGCGTCTTGGCATTGGCCGCCGGGTCGGGAGAACTCTTCCAGAAACTTAGTTTGTCGAGCCAGCCTTCCTTGCTCTTGATCGTGGCGTCGGTGTCGACATAGCGGACGTAGTAGAGGCCCTTGGAGCGGTCGCGGTCCTCGACCGTGAATCCGACGCGGTCGAGCGCAAGCCCGACCCGGCGCCAGGCGCGGTCGAACGGCTCGAAGACTTCCAGTGTGCCGGTGCCATCGCTGCTGCCGGCAAGCCGGGCGCGTGGCTCGGACTTGGCGCCACTGGCGGCGATACTGGCTTCGGCGCGCTGGTTTTCTGCGCCTAGGCGAACCATCAGGCGGCGCAGCATTTCGGCTTCGAGTTCGGGATCGGCGGCACGCGGCTGCCAACGGGTATCTTCCTTGATCGACGAGGTATAAACCTCTTCCATCCCGCGGTGGCTGATGAAGATGTCGGTCGTTCCCGGGGTCGCGCCGGGTTCGAAACGGGTGCGGAACTTGTCGCGCTCGCCGGTCGAATATACCGAGTCGAGGAACTTGCCTACCGTGTTGCGAATGATGTCGTCGCCGATTTTGGCGCGGTTTTCAGCCCAGTCGGTTTCCATCACGCCGGCATCGGGACGCTCGATGACGACGATAAAGCCGGTTTCCTGCCAGAAATCCTTGACCGGACCCCACAACTTGTCGGCCGGTGCGGTGACGACCAGCCAGCGCTGATTGCCGTCACGCTCGACGCGAATCTTGTCGACGTTGGGCAGGACCACCGAATTCTTGGCCTGTGATGCCGGCGTGCGATCCGACGAATACGCCGAAAAGGTTGCCGTGCCCTTGCCGGCGGCATCGGGAACCGCGTAGCGGTCGTCGCGGGTGATCTGCGAGAGATCGGGTGGCACCTCGAGGGTCGGGATTTTTCCCGACGACTTGTATTCGATTTTTTTCGAATCGGGGATGAGTTCATTGACGCTGCTGCAACCAGCAGCGACAACGCCCAGCGCGACGAGTGTCAGTCGGGAAAGCCGATGATTCATGTTTACTCCGTCAGGCAATCACGCCGGCCAGGCGCATGGCGGTAAGCACACGACCCTGGTTGGCTTCGGAAAGCGGGGTCAGTGGCAGACGAATGCCACCGGGCATCAAGCCAAGCTGCTGTACAGCCCACTTGACGGGAATCGGATTCGCCTCGCAGAAAAGATCACGGTGCAGGCCGAGCAGCTTGAAATGACATTCGCGTGCCTTGGCGACATTGCCAGCCGCCGCTGCGGTGCACATTTCGTGCATCAGACGCGGGGCGACGTTGGCGGTCACCGAAATGTTGCCGTGGAAGCCGAGCATGATCGATGCCACGCAAGTCATGTCATCGCCGCTGTAGAGCGCGAAGTCTTTGGGGGCGCGGGCGATCAGGTCGCAGGCGCGGTCGAGGTTGCCGGTGGCATCCTTGACACCGACGATGCCGGGCACCTGGGCGAGGCGCAGGATCGTGTCGTTGGCCATGTCGGCAACGGTGCGACCCGGTACGTTGTAAAGCAGGACCGGCAGTTCGACGGCTTCGGCGATCGCCTTGAAGTGGCGATAAAGTCCCTCCTGGGTCGGCTTGTTGTAGTACGGAACGACCGAGAGCGCCATGTCGGCGCCGGCCTTCTTCGCGTACTCGGTCAGTTCGATGGCTTCCGATGTCGAGTTGGCGCCGGTACCGGCAATTACGGGAATCCGCCCGGCGGCATGGTCGACCGTGACGCGGATCAGTTCGCAGTGCTCCTCGACATTGACGGTTGGCGATTCGCCGGTGGTGCCGACGATCACGATGGCATCGGTGCCCTCGCGCACATGAAAGTCGACCAGATTGCGCAGCGAGTTCAAATCGAGGCTGCCATCCTCGTGCATGGGCGTGACGATGGCGACAAGGGATCCGGTAATCATGACCTGTTCAGCAAGAAAATAATTTGATGATTGTAACTTAACGCTTCTTGCAGCGGAAAGGCGCTTGGTAACAGATTGTTACCCTCGCGCGATCCAGCGCAGTCTGCGTTGGCCGGAAACCATGCTGCCTTCAGCCAGATTGAGGGCGGGATGACGGTCCGGGCCGGCGCTCTGCAGTTGTCGCACGAACTCGTCGAGGCGCGCCGTCGCTGGTGTTTGCCAGCCCAGTTGGCGCAGGCGGTAGCGCAGCAGGTTCTTCAGGCGCGGCACGGGCATGTCGCGGATTTTGTGCAGTTCCAGGGTGTCGTCAATCGCGGCTACTTGCCAGTCGATCGCTGCCAGTTGGTCGAGCAGGGCATCGGCTTCGGCGAAGTGTCCGGCTGCCTGCGCCAGATTCTTCTCGGCGGCAGGAAAGCGGTTGGCGACTGCGGTCAACACCGAAAGACGCAGGAAATTTCGTGTCAGACCGGTGTCGGCGTTGCTTTCGTCGTCCACCCAGGCGAGCGCGTGCTGGTGTGCGTAGGATTCAATCTCTTCACGACTGGTGTCAAGGAGAGGGCGCAGGATGCGCAACTGGCCATGCTGCCGGTCGACCGGAATGCCGGCGGCGCCGGCGATGCCTGATCCG
>CAZGPO010000253.1:0-3516 GCA_964527745.1 uncultured Dechloromonas sp. | reverse complement strand
GCTTCCTGAACGCGGACTGTCACGGTCAACCGCCGGTTACGGGCGGAAAAAAGGCGATCTCGTCGCCATCGGCGACCGCCGTATCCGCTGCCGCCATGTTCTGATTGACCGCGCAGCGCAGGTTCGTGGCGCTTGCCAGGCGCGTGCGGCCCTGCCCGGCAAGCCAGTCGCGCAAGCCGCCGACCGTGCTGACGCCGGCCGGCAACGCCATCGTCTCGCTGCCGGTGCCAAGCGCTTCCTTGAGGCTGGCGAAGTAAAGCACCTTGACGCTCACGACAGCAATTCCGCAAACGGCACGAAGCGCACGCTATCGCCGCGCTTGAAGGCATGGGCCGGCGGATTCATGACGAGGCCGTCGCCCCAGCACAGCGAAGTGACGACGCCCGACCCCTGGTTCGGGTAGAGCTCGACACCCCCCTCGCCGTTGATCCGGCCGCGCAGGAACTCGGCGCGCACGTCGGGACGCGGCCAGTCCGAATCGGCGCGCACTGCATAGGAGCGCAGCGCCACGTCGCTGACGCCCTGCAGGCGCAGGACGAAAGGGCGAACCATGACCATGAAGGTCACGACCGCCGAAACCGGATTGCCGGGCAGGCCGATGAACCACGCCTTGCCCCCGTCGCGCCGCACTTCGCCGAAAGCCAGCGGCTTGCCCGGCTTGATGGCGATCTTCCACATGTCGATCTGGCCCTCGGCCTCGACCGCCGGCCGGACGTGGTCTTCCTCACCGACCGAAACGCCGCCGCTGGTGATGATCAGGTCGTTGTCGGCTGCCGCGCGGCGCAGCGCGTCGCGGGTGGCGGCCAGCGTATCGGGCACGGTGCCGAGGTCGCGCACTTCGCAGCCGATGCCTTCGAGCAGGGCGCGCAAGGCATAACGGTTCGAGTTGTAAATGGCGCCCGGCGGCAAGGGTTCGCCCGGTTGCACCAGCTCGTCGCCAGTGAAGAAACCGCCGACACGGACCCGCCGATAGACCGGCAGTTCAGGCAGCCCGGCCGCCGCCGCCAGCGCGATGTCCTGCGGGCGCAGCTTGGTGCCGGCCTGAAGAATCTCGGCGCCGACGGCGATATCTTCGCCGGCGCGGCGGATGTTTTCCTCGGCGCGCGGCATCTGGTTGATGACGACGCCGCTGGTGTTGCCAACCTCGCCATGCGCACACAGTTCCTGCATGACCACGGCGTCAGCGCCGGCCGGCACCGGCGCGCCGGTAAAGATGCGCGCCGCCGTACCCGGTTGCAAGGCAGTTCCGACGGTACCGGCGGGGATGCGCTGGCTGATCGGCAGGCAGATGCCGGCAGCGGTGATGTCGGCAGTACGCACGGCATAGCCATCCATCGCCGAATTGTCGAGCGGCGGCACTGCCACGGTCGACCGCTGGGCAACGGCCAAAATGCGGCCGGCGGCGGCTGTCAGCGGCTGCGAGCGAATTTCCTCGACCGGCCGGGCGGCGGCGAGCAGTTTTTCCAGGGCTTGTTCATAACTCAGCATGGGCGTTCCTGCAATTGGAGGGTTGTCATCACGAAGCCGGCGATGGCGGCAACGTCGTCGAGGGCCAGGCGCGGCAGGCTGGTCGCGATCTCGGCGTCGGTCGCTACGGCGACGATGTCGCTGCGTTCGGGAAACAAGGGCGGCTTGCCATTCTCCGGACGATAGACTTCGAGTTTGGGTATCGGTTCCTGCTTGAACCCTTCGATCAGCACCAGATCGCAGGGCGCCAGGCGCGCCAGCAGCTCGTCGAGGGTCACGTCGGATTCGTCACGCCGCTCATGCATCAGCGCCCAGCGGTCGTTGCACGACAGCAGCACCTCGCTCGCCCCGGCTTCGCGATGACGGTAGGAATCCTTGCCCGGGCGATCGATGTCGAAACCGTGATGGGCGTGCTTGATCACCGAAACCTTGAGGCCGCGCGCCGTGAACTGCGGGATCAGTTGTTCCAGCAGGGTCGTCTTGCCGGAGCCGGACCAGCCGGCGATGCCGAAAACTTTCATGGCAGGATTCTACCCGCTCAGGCGATGAAAACCGGCGCGAAGCCGCCGCCGGGCGTCCGGAAATTGGTCGTTTGCCCTTGGTAGAGGCGGGCGGCCACCAACTGGATATGGCAGTCGTAGACGAAGCAGCGGATATCGGCCTTCATGCGCTGCTCGGCATCGGCAACCTGGACGACATGTTCCGACGGCAGCGCAATTTCCTGGGCGATGTAGCCGCCGTGCAGGATTTCCTCGAACACCCGCTTGGTCAGCTTGTCGCCGCGATACGCCGCGCGCCCGCCGAAACCGGCCGGCGGCTTGAAGAACCAGCGCTTGCGCTCGGCCCAGAAAATGGCCGCTTTTTCGGGGTCGACCGCGACAGTCCGGGGAATGCCGGCCAGCAGGGTCCGCCGGGTTGCTTCGTCCACGCCCAGTTCGCGCAGCGCAGCGGCGTCGGAGAGCAGCATCAGGTTGCGCTTGTCGGCATACAGGGCATGGGCCGGCGGATGCGGCGTCAGGACGACGCCGCCGGCCTCGAAAACTGCCCGCAAATCGGCGTTGACCGTGGCATCCAGCGCAAAGTCGGTCAGCCGGTTGTAAATCAGGTCGACCGGCTCGCCGGCGTGCAGCAGACGCTCGCCATCGCGCACCAGTTCGCCGGGATCGGCGATTACGGCGGCAATGCCGTGCTGTTCGAACACTTCCTTGAACAACGCGAATTCAGGGGCGAGAAACTGCGCCGCCGGGTTTTCATCGACGATGGCGATGCGGCGCAGCGGCGCGTCACCGCGTTCCAGACGCCACTCCTCGCGGAACATGTCGACGAACGCATCCTTGATCCGGGCGCCCTCCTCGGCATGTCCGTGGGCGGCGCGCAGGTAAGCGTTGATCAAACCGCCGCCGGCGTTGGTGTTGATCTCGATCAGCTTCGGGCCGGAGGCGGTGAGGTGGAAGTCATAGCCGAGGAAGACGCCGCGCGCGGCAACCGGCTGGCGGGCGATCGCCGGCGCCCAGGCGAACACCCGCGCCTGCCAGGCCGGCAACGCGACGACTGACTCGATGGCGGCGATCACTTCGGCCATCGCCTGCAGAGTCGCAGCGTCGATGGTGATCGCGGCGGCGGAAAAGAGTTGCGGCTGCTGCGCGCGCAGTCGGGCGAAGATGGATTTCATCGGCTGGCAAAAAAATTGATC
Source organism: uncultured Dechloromonas sp. (assembly GCA_964527745.1). GTDB lineage: Bacteria > Pseudomonadota > Gammaproteobacteria > Burkholderiales > Rhodocyclaceae > Azonexus. The sequence goes on along the minus strand of CAZGPO010000253.1, from coordinate 356 downwards.
ACGTCGGACAGTTCCTTGGTGCGCTTCATCGGTGGCAGACTTTGCCACACCCGGCGGCCGTAGGGCTTTGACAGAAGTCGGGGATCGCAGATCATCAGCACGCCACGGTCGGTTTCGTCGCGGATCAGCCGCCCGGCGCCCTGCTTGACGTTGATGACCGCGCGCGACAACTGCACTTCGAAGAAGGCGTTGCGGCCCAGCTTCTTCAGGGTGTCGATGGCCTGCGCGAGGCCGCTGATCTCGTCGCTCCCTTCCACGGTTATGGAGGCGTGGCCGCCCGCAGCATCGCCGATGGAGGCGACCTGCGCCTGGACCCGTTCCAGAGGAATTAAGATTGAATATGATGATGCACCCGT
>CAZGPO010000252.1:0-3560 GCA_964527745.1 uncultured Dechloromonas sp. | reverse complement strand
ATTGCCGGCGATATACAGCTCGTAGCCGGAATCGACGCCGATGATGCCGACGTCCTTGATGCCGGCTTCGGAACAGTTGCGCGGGCAGCCGGAAACGGCCAGCTTGACCTTGTGCGGCGCGTACATGTCGAACAGCATTTTTTCCAGCTTGACCCCCATGTCCATCGCCAGTTTCGTGCCGAAGCGTCAGTGCTCGGCGCCGACGCAGGTCTTCACGGTACGGATCGACTTGCCGTAGGCATGGCCGGAAACAATGCCGGCGGCGTTGAGATCCGCCCAAATCTTCGGCAGGTCTTCCTTCTTGATACCAAGCAGGTCGATGCGCTGACCGCCGGTAACTTTCACCGTCGGGACGTTATATTTTTCTGCGGCATCGGCGATGGCACGCAGTTCGTTCGGCGTCGTCAGGCCGCCCCACATGCGCGGAACGACCGAATAGGTGCCATCCTTCTGGATATTGGCGTGCGAACGTTCATTGACGAAGCGCGACTGCGGATCGTCCTTCGCCTCGTGCGGCCAGGTCGAAATCAGGTAGTAATTGACCGCCGGGCGGCACTTGTCGCAACCGTTCGGCGTTTTCCACTCCATGTAGCTGAAGACCGCTTCCTTGCTGATCAGATGCTGTTCGCGAATGACATCACGGACGACCTTGTGCGAATGATCGGTGCAGCCGCAAACCGGTTTCTTGTCGGAAGCGGCCGGGGTGTAGGCGCCGCCGATGGTCGAGGCGAGAATCTGTTCGACCAGGCCAGCACACGAACCGCAGGATGACGCCGCCTTGGTGTGCTTCTTGACATCATCAAGGGTGAAAAGGCCGTGTTCCTTGATCGCCTTGACGATAACCCCCTTGCTCACGCCGTTGCAGCCGCAAACCTCGGCGCTGTCGGCCATCATGGCGGCCTTGCTATTGCCGGCATGGCCGACGTCGCCGACCAGCGACTGACCGAAGATCAGATGATCGCGGATATCGTGGATGTCGCGGCCATCCTTGAGCAGCTGGAAATACCATGGGCCGTCGGCCGTATCGCCATACATGACGCCGCCGACCAGCTTGCTGTCCTTGATCACCAGCTTCTTGTACACGCCGCCGTAGGGGTCGTTGAGCAGGATTTCCTCGGTGCCTTCGCCGCCCATGTAGTCGCCGGCCGAAAAGAGGTCGATGCCGGTCACCTTGAGCTTGGTCGAGGTCACCGAGCCGGTGTAGCGGCCGATGCCATAACCGGCCAGATGATTGGCGGCGACCTTGGCCTGCTCGAACAGCGGCGCGACCAGCCCGTAGGCGATGCCGCGGTGGCTGACGCATTCGCCAACAGCATAGACCTTCGGATCGTAGGTCTGCATGGTGTCGTTCACCACGATGCCGCGGTTGCAGTAGATGCCGGACTTTTCGGCCAGCGCGTAGTTCGGACGGATGCCGACGGCTATGACCACGAGGTCGGCCGGAATCTGCATGCCGCCCTTGAAGCGAATTGCCGCGACGCGGCCGGATTCGCCCTGGATCAGCGCCTCGGTCTGGGTTTCGAGCAGAAACTTGAGGCCCTTGTCTTCTAGCGATTTCTGCAACATCTTGCCGGCCACATCGTCGAGCTGACGCTCGAGCAGCCAGGGACCAAGGTGCACCACGGTCACGTCCATACCGCGCAATTTCAGGCCGTTGGCCGCTTCCAGGCCGAGCAGGCCGCCGCCGATGACCACCGCGTGCTTGTGCTGTTTGGCGGCCTCGATCATCTCGTCGGTATCCTTGATGTCACGGTAGCCGATAACGCCGGGCAGGTCATTGCCGGGAATCGGCAGCATGAACGGTGTCGAGCCGGTGGCGATGAGCAGGCGGTCATAAGCCTCCTCGGTACCATCTTCGGCGATGACCTTGCGCTTGACGCGGTCGATCTTCGAAATCTGCTTGCCGGTGTACAACGTGATGTTGTGTTGTTGGTACCAGTCAAGTTCGTTGAGGACGATTTCCTGGATGGTCATTTCACCGGCCAACACCGGCGACAGCAGAATCCGGTTGTAGTTGGGGTGCGGCTCGGCACCGAAGATCGTGATGTCGTAATGGTCCGGCTTGATCTTCAGCAGTTCTTCGACGGTGCGGACACCGGCCATGCCGTTGCCGATCAGGACAAGCTTGGGCTTGACGGGGGGGTTGCTCATTTTTGGCTCCAACATTGCGCGCACCCGCAGGTGCAAAATCTATTTCAGCGCATGACGTCGTTGCCATCTGACTGCCGCCGTTGGCAGTTGATTCGCTGTACCGACCCAGAACTAGCAATCACCGTGCCACAAAGGCAATAACTTGATTTTTTAAGGATTTTTTTGCGTCGACCGCAACAATCATGCACCAACATCAGGCGCCAATTTCCGAACTGGTGCAGATTTCGCGGCGGCTAAGCCAGAGACAGGCTATGCGCCTCAACTGCAACCACCGCCTTGGCCTGGTTCAGATTCTCGGCATAACCGCTGGCATGAAGACAGCAGGCCAGTTGATCGGTGATCGGCTTGGGCAGGGGAATCTGCCGGTCGAGCATCCTGCGAATCCACTGCGCGGTCGTTGCTGCATCGATCGCCGCAGGCAGATCGGGCGCTGCCCGCGGGCCTTCATACTCGGCTGCGAACAGGGTATCGGCCAGACCATCATGGATATGCTCAAGCCGTGGCCGGCATTTTGGATTGACGAACGGCTCCCCTTCGGTCGCACGCAGCAATATGGCTGCCTGCTGACGCTCGAGAAGAACCTCGCGCATCAGCTCATTGAACCCGGGGTGCGTCGCTGCGGTAACCAGCAGCGAATCGCCGGCAAAAGGATTGATTAGTTTGACCGCGCTATGAGCACTGTTGCGCACACCCATCCGGTTGCGCAGGTTGAGCAGATTGTAAAGACCAGGGCACAGCGCGTTCAACGGCAGGAAAGCCAGACCGCCCTTTTCCAGCACGGCCCGGGCCTGGGCCGCCGAGGCCTGCGGCACGATGCCGAGTTCGCGGAATATCAGGCCGCTGGTTACCCGGCCAAAACCTTCGAGCAGGCCATGAACCAGCACCGGCACGCCGTAGCGCTGAAGCAGGAGCGCCAGCAAGGGCGTCAGATTGGCTTGCTTGCGGGTGCCGTTGTAGGTCGGCAAGACTACCGGACGGACCCGACCCGGCGGCATTTCGAGATGGTCGATTCGCGCGTCGACGGCATCGAGAAAGCCGAGCATCTCGGCGAGCGACTCGCCCTTGACGCGCAGGGCAAGAACGATCGCGCCCAGTTCGAGATCGGGCACGCCGCCATCGAGGATCGCGGCATAAAGCCGCCGGGCCTCGTCGCGCTCCAAACTGCGGGAACCATGCGTGCCGCGACCGATTTCCCTGATGTATTGCCCGTAAGCCATCGTCTGCACTGGCGCCGCTCAGGACGCAACGGCCTGTTCGGTCGTCTGTCGGGCGATCATGCGCCTGATTTCGGGCAGGCAAGAACCGCAGAAGGTGCCGCATTTGAAAGCATCCTGCACTTGCAGCAATTCGGCGCCATCGGCCAGCGCCTGTTCGATCTGGACGTCGCTGACATCGGCGCATTTGCAGAC
>CAZGPO010000251.1:0-3600 GCA_964527745.1 uncultured Dechloromonas sp. | reverse complement strand
TTCCCTGGGGCATCGCTGTTCCCGGCATGGGTCGTTCGATTTACGCCGGGGTCAATTACAAGTTCTGATCGAGCATCAAGGCTGTCGCAATAACAAGCCCCGGGAGTGTCCGGGGCTTGTCGTCCTTGCGGATTCAAGATGTTCGAGCGCGAACATCTTGTTTCGCGGTCGCACATCGCCGGTGGGCAAGCCACCAGCGGCTTTCGGATTGTTCAGCTTGCGGGCTGAGTGACCATCCTTGTTGCTGCAAGAAGTTAAAATTTGCCAATGAACGGCGTCTTGCTGGAACTTCCCCCAAAAATCCCCGAATGGCCACGAATCGCTAGATTCATCGCCATTGCGCTCGCCTTACATGTGGCGGTTCTGGCATATCCGCTCGCTCTGTCGATCGGAAAAATCGAAATTCCGCAGCCAGCCACGGTCACGGTGCGTCTTGTCGACACGGCTGAACCACCTGAGCCGGTGCCGTTACCGCTGCCGGTGCAAGCCGCACCCGAAGCTGAACCTGTCCTGCCACCGCCACTGCCTAAACCGGTCTTCAAGCCGCGCGCCAAGGTGCCGCGTCCCGTTCTGGCGATGCCCGCCGCACCGGCAGCGCCGGCTCCGGATTTCTCCATCCCGGCGGTTGCCGAGCCGGCACTTCGGCCGAGTGCCGACGTTGCACCGGCAGTGGTTACGGCAGCACGCTTCGACGCCGCCTACCTGCAAAATCCGCGCCCCGTCTATCCGCCGTTGTCGCGCCGTCTGGGCGAACAGGGCAAGGTCTTGCTACGGGTTCGCGTCGGTCGCCAAGGCCAGGCCGTTGCGGTCGACCTCGAGAAAAGCAGCAATTTTGAACGGCTCGACGAAGCGGCGCGCCAAGTCGTCGCCCGCTGGCGTTTCGTGCCAGCGCGACGCGGCGAAGAAACGGTCGAGGCGACCGTCATCGTGCCCATCGTTTTCCGGCTTGAAGGTTGAGTTCGAGGAGTTCAAAAAATTCGCTCCGGAATTGACGACGGGGACCGAAGTCCCCGCCGGCTGTCTTTGGTAACAAGGCTTCAGCAGCCCCGGCTATGCCTGCTTACGCAGCAATAGCGAAACGCTCATCGTTGGCGTTTAGAGATTTGCTTCATTAACGTCGATCGCCTGACGAGTTGCCTGCGCACCTTTGCCCGCCCTGTCGAAACCAGTGCACCCCCATCTAAAGGCACCGCGATGCCCTTAGGTGGAGGTGGCGGGAATCGAACCCGCGTCCAGAACGCCTCCAGATTGCCGGAATTACAACCATGCAAGGATTATGGGGGCGGAGGGGCTGATTTACAAGGGCGGGACATTTATGGATCGGGTTTTAATGCAATTCGTTGCCGCAATATTCGCGGTAACGAAACATCATGCTTTCAGGACGACTCTGGGTCGTTCGGACCGTCATGCTCGTCTTGTCGAAAAGCACATTGAAGCGCGCGGGTTCATTCCACGGGTCACAATAGCGCCATTCCCAGACCAATTCGTCGCGCCTCTCGAAATAGACGGTCCATTGTGGCACCGGCGGCCCCAGGGTACGCAGCACCTGCTCCTCGGACATGCCTTCGCGAATCAGGGCGAAGTGCCGGGTATTGAGGACGCCTTCGCGGCGAACCATGGTGCCGTTGCCGGCAATCGTCACCATATAGGTATTCAGCCCCGCCGGGCCGCGCGGGTAGACCAGCAACTGGCTGCCATCCGGCTCCCGCCAGCGCATGGCCGGCTCGCCCATCAGCGTGATGACGTCGTCGATGTTGCTGACTCCGGGCTTCAGGGTGCGTCCGTCGATCGAAGCGCAACCAGCGATCAGCAGGGTGCATGCGAGGAGAAGGATTGCTTTCATCGGAAACCCCTTAATTGCCCATACGCAAGGGTCTGCTGTACTCAGTCGTTGCGCTCGGCGCTCAGCAGGCGCTCGCAATAGCGGGCGATCAGGTCGACTTCGAGGTTGACCAGGCTGCCCTGCTTCAAGTGCTTGAGCGTCGTGTTTTCCAGGGTGTGCGGAATCAGGTTGATGGTGAAGATGCTGCCGGCCGCCTCGTTGGTGGTCAGGCTGACCCCATTGACCGTGATCGATCCCTTGCGTGCGATGTAGCGGCCGAGGTCGTCAGATACGGCAATCTCCAGCAGGCGGTTGTCACCGACGGGTTCGAAGCGCAGCACTTCGCCGACCCCGTCTACGTGCCCGGAAACCAGGTGGCCACCCAGGCGATCCATCAGGCGCAGCGCCTTTTCAAGGTTGATTTCGCCTGGTGCGTCGAGGCCCACCGTGCACGACAACGTTTCCGGCGAGACATCGACCATGAAATGATTGCCTTCCTTGGCGACCACGGTCAGGCAGACGCCGTTGCAGGCGATCGAGTCGCCCAGCGCAACATCGTCGAGGCCGAGGGTGGCGGCATCGATGTTGAGGCGAAATCCGGCTTCGCGCGCGGTGAGGTGGGTGATATGGCCGACTGCGGCGATGATTCCTGAGAACATGGTGAGGGCTATCGTTGATTCGAAAATCGGACTTTATCATGCCCACTTGATCGTGCGGCTTGCATGGAAGCCCGGTTGGTAATAGGGTTTTGACTTTCCAGCAAACACTACACCAAAGGGAGACACCAATGAAGCGAACCATCCTTGCCGCGCTGCTTGCGGGAATTGCCACACTTGCCTTGGCTGACATCAACGTCGGCGTGACGCTATCGGCGACCGGCCCGGCGGCATCGCTCGGCATTCCGGAGAAGAACACCATCGACCTGATGCCGAAGATGATCGCCGGGCAAAAGATCAATTACATCGTCCTCGACGATGCCACCGACACGACGACTGCGGTCAAGAACACCCGCAAGCTGATCAGCGAGGACAAGGTCGATGTCATCGTCGGCTCGACCATCACCCCCAATTCACTGGCGATGATCGATGTCGTCGCCGAAGGCGAAACGCCGATGATCGCGATGGCCGCCTCGGCGCGCATCGTCGACCCGATGGACGACAAGCGGAAATGGGTGTTCAAGACACCGCAGAACGACGCCCAGATGTCGACCGCGATCGTCGAGCACATGACCAGCAACAATGTGAAGACCGTCGCTTACATCGGCTTCTCCGATGCCTACGGCGAGGGCTGGTGGAACGAGTTCTCGAAGATCGCCGAAGCACGCAAGCTCAAGATCGTCGGCAACGAGCGCTTCAATCGCACCGATACCTCGGTGACCGGCCAGGTGCTCAAAGTCCTCGCCGCCAAGCCGGATGCCGTGCTGATCGGCGGTGCTGGAACGCCGGCCGCGCTGCCGCAGAAATCGCTTAAGGAAAAGGGCTACAAGGGCGTCATCTACCAGACGCACGGCGTCGCCAATGCCGATTTCCTGCGTGTCTGCGGCAAGGATTGCGAAGGCACATTCCTGCCTGCCGGGCCGGTTCTCGTCGCCGTTCAGTTGCCGGCCGATCATCCGGTCAAGAAATCGGCGATGGAATATGTGACGAAATACGAAGCCGCCCAGGGCAAGGGCACGGTGTCAACCTTCGGCGCGCATGCCTGGGACGCCGGCCTGCTACTGTCGAACGCAGTGCCCGTGGCACTGAAAAAGGCGCAGCCGGGGACCAAGGAATTCCGCG
>CAZGPO010000250.1:0-3604 GCA_964527745.1 uncultured Dechloromonas sp. | reverse complement strand
TCAGGCGCGCGGCGTCGTGGCCGTCGAGAATCGCCGCCAGCATTTGCAGCGCGTAGGGGTCGCTGTCCTTGTCGACATCGCGCAGGACCGGTGCCTTGTAGCCCATGATCAGCACCGGCAGCTCGGCCGGCGCCTTGACGTTGACCCGGCGCGTGCCGTCCTGCGCCGGTTCGACCTGCGGCTTGCGCGCCGGCAGGGGGCGTCCCTCCAGCTGGCCATAGTATTTCTCGGCCAGCGCGAAGACTTCCTTGTGATCGACATCGCCGACGATCACAAGGAAGGCGTTGTTCGGCACGTCCCAGGTGTCGTACCACGCCTTGGCGTCGGCGGCGGTCATCGTTTCGAGGTCGTTCATCCAGCCGATGATCGGCCGGCGATAGGGGTGGGCCTGGAAGGCGACGGCGTTCATCTGCTCGAACAGCTTGGATTGCGGGTTGTCGTCGGTGCGCATGCGGCGCTCTTCCATGACGACCTTGACTTCCTGCGCGAATTCCTTGGGGTCGACGTTCAGATGGCGCATGCGGTCCGCTTCGAGCTGCATCATCTCGGCCAGCTTCTCCTTCGGTACCTGCTGGAAGTAGGCGGTGTAGTCGCGGCTGGTGAACGCATTGTCGCGCCCGCCGGCGGCGGCGACACGCTTGTTGAATTCGCCAGGACCGACGCTCGGCGTGCCCTTGAACATCATGTGTTCGAGTACGTGCGCGACGCCCGAAGCGCCGTCGACCTCGTCCATGCTGCCGATGCGGTACCAGACCATCTGGGCAACCGTCGGGGCGCGGTGGTCTTCCTTGACGATGACGCGCAGGCCGTTGCTCAGCGTGGTTTCGAATGGATTGGCCAGGGCTGCGCCGAGTAGTCCGGGCAGTAGAACGACGAAGGTGAGAAGGTGACGCATACGCATGGGTAACTAGGCTTTCTGCTAGAATCTGCAAGGAAAATCATATTCATTCAGGCGGCATTTTAGTGGCTCGCAGCCAGCCTGTCAGCACGGTAGAAGACCCCATTTCCCATGTTTAGTTTCCTGAAAAAGAACAAGCCGGCACCCGAAACTCCTGCAGATGCGGTGGATGCCGTACCCGAGATTGCGCCGGAAGAATCTGTACTCGCCGAAGTGGCGGTGGCGATCGAGACCGACGTCGTGCCCGAGTTTGCGGAAGCTTTGATACCGGATGTCGTTCCCGAAGTTGAGCCTGAACCCGAGCCTGAGCCTGTTGCCGAGGCCGTGCCGGAAGCCGTTGCAGCGCCCGAGACACCCAAGGCTTCGTGGCGCGACCGCCTGTTCAAGGGCCTGGCCAAAACGCGGGCGCAATGGGGTGGCAAGCTCAAGGGCGTGTTCTCGCGCGGCAAGGTCGATGACCAGTTGCTGGAAGAACTGGAAACGCTGCTGCTGACCAGCGATGTCGGGATCGAGGCGACCACCCATCTGCTCGAGGAACTGAAAAAGGCGGCCAAGCGCGACAAGGCCGATACGCCGGAAGGCGTCCAGAAGGCGCTGGCCGGCGTACTCGTCGAAACGCTGCAGCCGCTCGAGCAGGCGCTCGATGTGAGCAGCCACAAGCCGTTCGTGATCATGATCGCCGGTGTAAATGGCGCCGGCAAGACGACTTCGATCGGCAAGCTGGCCAAGTATTACCAGAACCAGGGCAAGAGCGTCCTGCTGGCCGCCGGCGACACTTTCCGCGCCGCCGCCCGCGAGCAGCTGGAAACCTGGGGCCGGCGCAACAACGTGACGGTCATCGCCCAGGACAATGGCGATCCGGCGGCAGTCGTCTTCGACGCCATTTCAGCGGCCAGGGCGCGCGGCATCGACATCGTGCTGGCCGACACGGCTGGCCGCCTGCCAACCCAGTTGCACCTGATGGAAGAAATCGCCAAGGTGCGGCGCGTCATCCAGAAGATCGAGCCGGACGGCCCGCACGAAACACTGCTCGTGCTCGACGCCAATATCGGCCAGAACGCGCTGCAGCAGGTCAAGGCCTTCGACAAGGCGATCAACGTCACCGGCCTGGTGTTGACCAAGCTCGACGGCACCGCGCGCGGCGGCGTCGTCATGGGCATCGCCCGCCAGTGCCCGAAGCCGATCCGCTTCATCGGCGTCGGCGAGCAGATCGACGATCTGCGACCGTTTTCGGCCAAGGATTTTGTAGACGCGCTGTTCGGATGATCGTCGCCAGCAATCTGTGCAAGCGTTACCCCGGCGGCTACGAGGCCGTCAAGGATGTCAGTTTCGTCATCGAGGCCGGGCAGATGCTCCTGATCACCGGCCATTCGGGCGCCGGCAAGTCGACGCTGGTCAAGCTGATCGCTTCGATCGAGGTGCCAACCTCGGGCAGCCTGGTGGTCAATGGACAGAATCTGTCGGCCTTGCGCCGTAGCGCGATTCCCTACGTGCGCCGGCATTTCGGGATGGTCTTCCAGGACCAGAAGCTGCTGTTCGATCGCAGCGCGCTCGATAACGTCATGCTGCCGCTGCAGATCGCCGGCCTGCCGCGCCGCGATGCGATCCGTCGCGCTCAGGCCGCGCTCGACAAGGTCGGTCTGCTGGCGCGCGAGAAGGCCAATCCGATCGTTCTTTCCGGCGGCGAGCAGCAACGCCTGGCGATCGCCCGCGCGGTGGTCAACCGGCCGGCCATCCTGCTCGCCGACGAGCCGACCGGCAACCTCGACATCGATTCGGCGGACGAAATTCTCCAGATCTTTGCGGCCTTTCACCAGGTCGGCGTCACGGTTGTCGTTGCCACCCACGACCAGCACTGGATCGAACGTTACCGGCCGGGCGTCCTGCGCCTCGATCACGGGAGCCTGCAGTGAGGGTGTGGTTCGCCCAGCATCGCGCGGCCTTTGTATCGGCCGTGCGTCGCCTGTGGTCAGCACCGCTCAATACGCTGCTGTCGCTGCTGGTGATCGGCATCGCGCTGACTCTGCCGGCCTTCGGCTACGTCGTGCTCGACAACCTGAACGAAATCGGTCGCAATGTTTCCGGCGTGCAGCAGATCAGCCTGTTCATGAAGATCGATGCGAGCAGCAAGGAGGTCGCTGAAATCGAGAACCGGCTGCGTCAGGCGACCACCGGAAAATGGCGCTTCGTGCCCAAGGATGAGGCGCTACGGCGCATCCAGGATAGTGAAGGCATGGCAGACATTGTCGCCAGCCTGCCGCGCAACCCGCTGCCCGATGCATTCGTCGTCGAACCGACCAACAGCGACCCCGAGGCGCTGGAAGTCCTGCACAAGGAAATTACCGGCTGGCCCGCGGTTGACCATGTGCAACTCGATTCGGCGTGGGTCAAGCGATTCGATGCCTTCCTGCGCCTGGCGACGCTGGCGCTCTGGATGCTTGCCGGAATTTTCGCCGCCGGGCTCGTCGCCGTGACCTTCAATACCATCCGCCTGCAGGTCATGGCGCAGGCTGCCGAAATCGAGGTGGCGCGCATGATCGGCGCGACCGATGCCTTCATTCGTCGTCCCTTCTACTATTTCGGTGCATTGCAGGGCGCGCTCGGCGGACTGCTCGCCGCCGCGCTGGTCGTCGGCGCCTTGAACCTGCTGGCCGGGCCGGTCGGCGAACTGGCGGCCCTCTATGGTGGCGCCTTCAGCCTGCGCTC
>CAZGPO010000249.1:0-3604 GCA_964527745.1 uncultured Dechloromonas sp. | reverse complement strand
GATCGCGACGAGGGCGGTGACGAGATTCGCCGCGCCCGTGTCCCGCACCGTGTTTTCGGCATAGTAGCGGGCAGTGAGGTTGAGCGCGTCGTCGGGAACGTAGCCGAACATCAACGAAACGAAGATCGCGCCGACACCGGTCAACAAAAGCAACACGAAGAAGCGGCTAACCATGGTGGGTGCCTTTACGTACTCGGTTGAGCACGAAGAAGAACAGGAATGTGGTCAGGCCGCTGCCGATGGCGGCCTCGGTCATCGCCACATCCGGCGCGGCGAGCAGAAGAAACTGCACCGAGGCGAGCAGGCTGACCAGACCGGAAGCCAGGATCACGATGGGCAGGCTGCGCCTGGGCCACACCGCCATCAGTCCGGCGACGATCATCGCGCCGCAAAGCAATAAGCTCATGATGATGAAAATCGTGTTCATGACTCATCTCCAAAATCTTCGGCCAGCCGGTCGACCTGGCCGGCCGGCAATCTGCCCTGGCCGCTGCGATGGGCCGCGCGGGCTAGTATCTGTGAGGACAGCGGGTTGGTGAAGATCAGGAAGATGCCGATCAGGAGCAGCTTGAGCGACCACGCCGGCTGCAAGAATGCGACGCCCAGCAGGGTCAGCAGGGTGCCCAGCGTCGTTGCCTTGGTGCCGGCCTGGATGCGGTTGTAGATGTCCGGCATGCGCAACAGCCCGAGGCTGCCGAGCAGCAGGAAACTGGTGCCGGCCACCAGAAACAAGCCGCCGATCACATCGTAGAGCGATCCCATTACAGCCTCCGCTCCAGATAGCGGGCGATGACGATAACGCCGAGGAAGGAAAGCAGGCCATACACCAGTGCCACGTCGAGGTAGATGCCGCGTCCCGCGACCAGCGCGCTGCCGACGATGCCGCTGATGGAAATGACGGTCAGTACGTCGAAGGCGATCACCCGGTCGGCGGGCGTCGGTCCCTTGATGAAACGCCAGAGGGCGAGCAGGAAGGCGGCGCCGGCCAGCGTGGCGGCCAGGGCGATCAGGAACTCAACCATAAATCACCTCGAGGTACTTCTCGAAACCGGCGGCGATGTCTGCCGTCGCGGTTTCGATGTCTTCCGATTCCACGTACACGCAGTGGATGTAGAGCCATTCCCCCTCGATCTTGACCGTCAGCGTACCGGGCGTGAGGGTGATCGAATTGGCGAGCATCAGCCGTCCCATGCGGCTTTTCAGCTTGGTGCGCACCTTGACGATGCCGGGATTGATGGGCAGCGAGGGGGTGATAACGATACGCGCCACCGCAAAGTTCGACTTGACCAGTTCCTTGAGGAAGAAACCGTAGTATTGGAAGCCGGCTACGAAGGCTGCGGGAGTGGCGCGAAACTCGGTGAAGAAGGACAGGCCATCGGGGTACATAAAGGCGATGAACAGCGACGCTACCACGCCAACGATGAGAACATCGGACGACAGCGAGCCCATCAGCATGACCCAGAATAGAAGAAGGGTTGCGAACAGCAACAGAAATCCTCGCACCTTTCCCATCATTCGACCTTTCGTCTGGCAGCCCAAAGCAAATAACACCCTGAAGCCGGGCGCCGTCCATGGATCGCATGCGACGGCGTTCAAATTGATAAGCGTATTCTAATTTAACTTCGGTCAAAATGGTGCGGTGCATCAAAAATATTTTTGGCGGGTGAACTTTTCGTGTTTTTCGGGTGGTCGACCGCACCCGGCAGGAATCCGCCACGACGCGCCAGCTACGCTGGCCGTCTTGCTGCGCAGGGCTGCATCAGTTTCCCCGGGGGGCAACCGGCAGCCGGATCTTGTCAGCCCGTTGTGCCCAGGGTCAGCATCAGTTCGCCCTGCGCGGTGTGCGGCTTGGCTCGGGTGACCTTGCGCCGCTGGTACTGGCCGTCGCCGTTCATGTCCCAGCTTTGCTGGTTGTCGGCGAGATAGAACTTGAGCCCCTCGGTGATGACCCGCTTCTTGAGTTTGGGGTCGAGCACCGGGAAGGCGAGTTCGATGCGACGGAAGAAGTTGCGCTCCATCCAGTCGGCGCTGGACAGATAGACCGTTTCCTTGCCGCCGTCGTAGAAGTAGAAGGTGCGGTGGTGTTCGAGGAAGCGGCCGATGATCGAGCGGACGCGGATATTGTCCGAAAGGCCGGGCACGCCGGGGCGCAGACCGCAGACGCCGCGAACGATCAGCTCGATCGAGACGCCGGCCTGCGAGGCCTCGTACAGCGCCTGGATGATCTCCGGTTCGAGCAGCGAGTTCATCTTGGCGACGATCATCGCCTTGCCCCCGGCGCGGGCGGTTTCGGTTTCGGCCTGGATCGCCTTGACGACATTCTGCTGAAGCGTGAACGGCGCCTGCCACAGGTGCTTCAGCGTACGCGCCTTGCCCAGCCCGGTGAGCTGCTTGAAGACTTCCGAGACGTCGTGGGTGATTTCCTCGTTGGCCGTCATCAGGCCGAAGTCGGAATAGAGGCGGGCGGTGCGCGGGTGGTAGTTGCCGGTACCGAGATGGGCGTAGCGCTTCAGTCCGCCTTCCTCGCGGCGGACGATGAGCAGCGCCTTGGCGTGCGTCTTGTAGCCGACGACGCCATAGACGACATGGGCGCCGACTTCCTCCAGCTTGGTCGCCCAGCCGATGTTGGCCTCCTCGTCGAAGCGCGCCATCAGTTCGACGACGACAGTGACTTCCTTGCCGTCCTTTGCGGCGCGGATCAGTGACTGCATCAGCACCGAATCGGTGCCGGTGCGATAGACCGTCATCTTGATCGCTACGACATTCGGATCCTTGGCGGCCTGGTTGAGGAATTCGATGACCGGTGCGAAAGACTGGTAGGGGTGATGCAGCAGAATGTCGGCACGGCGGATGCTGGCGAAGATGTTCATGCCCTTGCCGACCGCCTTGGGCAGGCCGGGCACGAAGGCCGGGAACTTGAGGTCGGGGCGATCGACCCAGTCGGGCACCTGCATCAGGCGCACCAGATTGACCGGGCCATGGACGCGGTAAAGATCGTCTTCCTTGAGGCCGAACTGGGTGAGCAGGAACTCGTTCATCGTTTCCGAGCAATTGTCGGCGACCTCGAGGCGCACGGCGTCGCCGAAGTGACGGTAGGTCAGCTCGCCCTGCAGCTTGGTGCGCAGGTTGGTGACTTCTTCCTCATCGACGAAGAGGTCGGAATTGCGCGTCGCGCGGAACTGATAGCAGCCGAGCACCGTCATGCCGGTGAACAGTTCGCCGACGAACTCGTGCAGGATCGACGACATGAAGACGAAGCCGTATTCGCAGCCGGCGATTTCCTCCGGCATCCGGGTGACGCGCGGCAGGACGCGCGGCGCCTGGACGATCGCGGCGTTGGAACTGCGGCCGAAAGCGTCCTTGCCTTCGAGTTCGACGGCGAAATTGAGACTCTTGTTGAGCACCTTCGGGAAGGGGTGCGACGGGTCGAGACCGATCGGCGTCAGCACCGGCACCATCTCGCGGAAGAAGTAATCGCGAATCCACTCGCGCTGGACTTCGGTCCATTTCGTGCGGCGCAGGAAACGGATGCCCTGTTCCGCCATCAGCGGCAGAATGACCTCGTTAAGGTGGCGGTACTGTTCGGCCACCAGCGCGTGCGCTT
>CAZGPO010000248.1:0-3608 GCA_964527745.1 uncultured Dechloromonas sp. | reverse complement strand
GCGAATCTCGGCAAGGTCTACACAGGGGGCAGCGGGTTGCGGCCGAGTGTGCGCAAGATCGGGCTTGAACTGCTTGAACGAATCGAGGCTGGAATGGCATGCTGACAACCGACGAAGCCCCGCTGGAAGGCCAAGACGTTGTAGAGGTCGGGCAGTCCGAAGCCGATGCTGATTGGCTCGCCATTGTCCGCGAAGCGTACGACGGCAGTACGGATTATTTCGACGCCAACTACAGGGCGCAGATCGAGCGCAACGTCAGTAATTTCCGCAGCGAGCACCCAACCGGCAGCAAGTACCACACGGACGCATACAAGGCACGGTCCCGCATCTTCCGACCGAAACTGCGATCCGCACAGCGTAAGGCCGAGGCGGCTTTTGCTTCTGCCATGTTTGCGACCACCGACATTTTGCAGATCGAACCCGTCAACCAGGACGACAAAGACGCGGATGCGCTGTGCGAGGTGTGGGAGAGCATTCTGAACCACCGGCTGAAGCACCACGTGCCGTGGTATCTGCTGGCTGTTGGTGCGTTCCAGAGAGCTCAAGTTGACGGCATTTGCGTCAGCCGCCAGTCGTGGGAGTACCGGGACGAGGTTGAGCAGTACGAAGAGGCGGATAATTTCGGCAACGTGTTTCAGCGGGAACGACGGCACGTCAAGTATGACCGGCCGACTATCCGCCTGATCGAGATCGAGAACATTCGTTTCGATCCGGCCGCCGACTGGACCGACCCGCTCAACACAAGCCCGTATGTCATTGAAATCATACCTATGTATCTCAACGACATCTTGTCGTACATGGAGGGTACGGACGACAAGACCGGAGCTTATGACTGGACTGTCTACACCAAAGAACAGATCATTGGCGCGAACAAAGACTTGTCCGCGAACCGCGTAGCAAAAAAGAGTGGCGAGCAGAACCCGGACGATATTGAGGCGATGGTAAAAGAGTTCGAGTTAATCTATGTGTTTCGCAACATCATCAGCCGGGACGGGCTGGATTGGGAGTTCTACTCGGTAGGGTCTCGTTTGTTGTTGAGCGAGCCGGCCCCGCTCAAGTCGCCGGTTGGCCGTGGGTATGTCGGTGGTGTTACCAATATCGAGGCGCACCGGACCATCCCCGCCAGTGCCATGGAGTTGGGCCAGAACCTACAGGCCGAGGCGAACGATGTAGCCAATCTCCGGTTGGATAACGTCAAGCTGGCGTTGAATCGGCGGCGTGTTGTCCAGCGTGGTAAGGGCACGGACCTGGGCGCGATCAGTCGCTACCGGCCTGGTGGTGTTATCCTCACCGACGACATCAACTCCATGCGTGAAGAGGACGTTCGCGAGGTCACGAGCAGCAGCTACGCCGAGCAGGACCGCATCAACATGGACATTGACGACATCGTTGGTGGGTTCAGCACGTCAAGCGTGGCCAGCAACCGGGCGCTCAATCAGACTGTTGGCGGTATGCAGATGCTCAACAACAGCTCGAACGCACAAACCGAGTATGTGGTGCGGACGTTTGTTGAGACGTGGGTCGAACCGGTGCTGAATCAAGTTGTGCGCCTGCTGCAAGCCTACGAGAACATGGAAACCATTGCTATGTTTGCGGCCCCGCAAAAGGAAGAAGCGCCGGCTAACCCTGAACAGCCACAGCCTCCGAAAAAGAAGATCGACACCAGCGACGAAAACCTGCTGAAAGAAGTCAAGGTCAACGTGTCGGTGGGGTTTGGCAACCTGGACCCAAAGCAGAAGGTACAAGCGCTGACGCAGACGTTGACCGCTCTCGCTGGTTTCAGCCCGACCCTGATTGCCCGCATTGACGAGGAAGTGCTTGGACGTGAGGTCTTCTCGGTGATCGGCTACCGCAACGGCGCGAAATTCTTCAAGCCTGCCGAAGAGATGCCGCAACAGCAGGGCGATCAGTCGGCAGCGGTCGAGGCGGAAAAAATCAAACTGCAACAGGCCAAGATCGAGGCCGACAAGCAGCTCCGCGAGATGGAGATCAAGGACAACCATGACAAGTGGGTTGCCGAGCTGTCCATGAAATACGACCTGACGATGAAAGAGACACAGGCCCGGCTTGGACTGGACGATAGCCGGCTGAATCTCGACATCCTCAAGGAGATGGGGCAGCAGCAGAAGATCAAGCGGGACCGGGAGGAGATGATGTTGAAGGAGCGGATGGGGACCGGCATATGAATCTGATTGAAAAGTGGTTCGGCGTGCAGGACGAAGAGACGGTGCTGACCGCACAGGCCAAGGTTGGCGCGTTGTGTGCCAACTGGCTGGACACGGACGTTGGCCGCTATGTGGTCGGACGTGCCGAACAGTACGAAATGGATGTTCTGCGGGAGTTGGCAACGGTCAAGCCGGAAGACAAACTCCGCATTGTGCAGTTACAGGAACGGGCCAAAGTGCCCGCGCTCATTGTCAGGTTTCTGGATGAAGCCATTGCAGACGGTGAAGCGGCCAAATTTCAACTTGAAGAGGAATAACTGATGGAAGACGACGCTATCCAGGTGGACGTGTCACGGCAGGAGATCATGGAAGAGATGATGGCGGAACGGGCCGGCACTGCGCCGGAGCCAGAACAGCCAACCGAAGAGCAGGAGGTTGAAGAACAGCCCAAAACCGAGGAACAACCGGTCGAAGAGGAAGGCATTGATTTCTACACCCCGGATGGGCGAACGATCCGGGTGCCGAAATCTGCACGATACAAAGCAAAGTTGGATGGAGAAGAAGCCGAGGTTGACATTGATCGGGTCACGCGCAGCTACCAGAAAGGCGCTGCGGCCGACAAGCGCCTCGAAGAAGCGGCCAGGCGAGCCAAAGAACTGGAGCAGTACGAGCGTACCCTTGCGCAGCGACTCCAGGAGGTTCGGCAGCAGGAAGCGGCGGCGAAGCGTCCACCCCGTGAGCGGGGCGACCTGAAAGCGCAGGCGCAGAAACTGTACAGCGCGGTTCTGGATGAAGTCGATGATCCGGTAGCCGCCATAGCCGAAGCACTCGCTGGCCTATCACCGGATGAAGATGAGATTGCACGGGTGGTCGAAGAGCGCACCCTTGCCAAGACATCGAATCTTCTTTCGGAACGCGAACGAAGGGCGGCTGAACTGGCAGCCGAAACCAAGCGGAACGCCGCTAACCAGTGGTTCGTCGACAACTACGCCGACATTGTTGAGGACGAACACCTGCTAGGACGAGCTATGCAGATGGGCGCGGAGCGACTCAAAGCCAACCCGAACGGCGACTATCAGGAGATGGTCAGGTCGATTGGTGATGAGTTGCGGAAATGGTCAGGCAAGACGCTATCGCAACAGACGCGGACGAAGCCGAAACCGACGATCCCGACGCCGAGAAGCGGGCAAGTCCCGAAGAAACCGGAACCCAAACCACAAACACGCGCTGACATCCTTGCCGAGATGAAATCCTGGCGAGGGCAGCCCACATAACGAGGTAACACCATGGCATTATGGACCGACCAGGGCGGCTATCTGGCCAGCCTGAATCTGAGCAAAGAACTGCGAACCGCGCTGAAGCCCGGTCTCCGCTTTCGTCAATTCTGCGACATCAAAGACCCCGAGCAGCAGGGCGCGATGCACAAGGGCGCGACCTTCCATT
>CAZGPO010000247.1:0-3612 GCA_964527745.1 uncultured Dechloromonas sp. | reverse complement strand
TGCCCTGACTGCCGATACCAAGAAGACCGTGCTGCCGGTCGTGCCCAAGGTGGTCAATGCCATGCAGGAGGCGGTCGCCGCCAAGGGTGTCGCCGGGGCGATTCCCATCTGCAAGGAAACAGCGCCGGCGCTGGTCAAGGAAAAGCGCAAGGAAACAGGCTGGGACATTCGCCGGGTCAGCCTCCAGACACGCAATGCCGAGCGTGGCACGCCGGATCTCTGGGAAGCGCGCGTGCTGGCCGATTTCGACATTCGCGCCGCCAACGGCGAGAAGCTCGATACGATGGAGAAGAGCGAGATCGTCACCATCGACGGCAAGCAGGTGTTCCGTTACATGAAGGCCCTGCCGGTCGGCGATGTCTGCCTCAAGTGCCACGGCCCGGCTGATGGCATCGATGCCGGCGTCAAGGCCGAACTGAGCAAGTTCTACCCGCATGACCTGGCCACCGGCTACTCGAAGGGGCAGATTCGCGGTGCCTTGACGGTCAAGCGGCCGCTGTAATTTCCAGCGCGGCGCCCTTGCCGGCCAGATGGTCGACGAGGGCCGCCGCTGCCTGGCTGAGATTGGCGTAGGCGCGGAAGCACAACTGCAGGTCGCGCGGCGCCCACGAATCGCTGATTTCTACCGTTTTTTCGCTGTCGACCGCAGTGTTTCCGTTTTCCGCCAGTCCTGCCGCCGAGCGCGGCACCATGCCGATCCCGACCCCGGCGGCGACCATGCGGCAGACCGCGTTGAAGCTGCGTACCTGGATGCGCACGTCGAGCCGGCCGCCCAGTTGTGCGGCGGCGTTCATCATGAAGGTATGAATCGCGCTGCCGGCGTGCAGGCAGACGAAGGGTTCGCCCAGTACTTCGGCGAAGGCGACTTGCGTCCGTTCGGCAAGTTCGTGCGCTGCCGGCACGACCAGCACCAGACGGTCGTGCCGGTAGGGTCGGGTTTCCAGTCCGCCAAGATCGCTCCCGGCGGCGACCACGCCGATTTCGACCTGCCCGGCGGCTACCGCCTGAATGATCGCCGGGCTCGGCTGCTCTTCGAGGCTGACCCTGACCCGTGGATGATCACGCAGAAAATCGCCGAGGTCTTCGGGCAGAAAACAGTTGATCGCGTTGGTATTGGCGAACATCGTGACCTGGCTATGCAGGCCGCTGGCGTAAGGCGCCAGATCGGCATGCATCTGTTCGAGCTGGGCGAATACCTGGCGCGCATGGCGGAGCAGTGACTCGCCGGCACTGGTCGGGTTCAGGCCGCGCGCATGGCGGGTGAACAACGGCACGCCAAGCGCCGATTCCAGTTGCGTCAGCCGATGGCTGGCCGAGGATGGCGCCAGATGCACCTGTGCCGCGCCACGGGTCAGGCTGCCGCTGTCGGCGATTGCCGCCACCAGCCGCAAGTCGGGAAGATCGTAGATCATGGTTTCGTCCCTAACGAAGGCTCGCGTTGAATAATACCAATTGCCAAGCCTTTCGGTAGCGTATTCAATGGGAAGCGAAAAATAACCCGGGACCATGGCTTTGGAAAAATCGAACGCTTACGGTGCAGGACTGGCCTTGCTGGCCGCCCTTGGCTTTTCGCTCAAGGCCATTTTCGTCAAGCTGGCCTACCCCTATGGCGTCGATGCGATTACCCTGCTCGCTCTGCGCATGGGTTTTGCGCTGCCGATTTTCCTGTGGATCGGTCTCGCCGAACAGCGGCGTGCCGCCAGTGGCCCGCTGACCCGCAGTGACTGGGGGCGGCTTTTCGTGCTTGGCCTGCTCGGCTACTATGGAGCCAGTATTCTTGATTTCTGGGGCCTGCAGTATATTTCCGCCGGTCTCGAACGGCTGATTCTGTTCACCTACCCGACGCTGACCATCATGATCGGCGTGCTTTTTCAGGGCAAGCCGTTCTCGCGGCGGGAAGCGGTTGCCGTGTTGTTGTGCTATTCCGGCATCGGCTTCGCCTTCATCCATGATCTCGGTCAGGGCGAGGCGCGTGAAGTGTGGATCGGCGGCGCGCTGGTCTTCGGTTCCAGTGTCTCGTATGCCCTTTACCTGTCGGGCAGTGCGCCAATGATCGGTCGCCTCGGGGCCATGCGATTTTCGGCGCTGGCGATGTTGGTATCGTCGGCGGTCACGTTGCTGCATTTTTCGCTGGTTCAGCCGTTCACCGCGTTCATCCAGCCATTGCCGGTTTATGGTTGGGGACTGGCGATGGCGCTGTTCGCCACTGTCGTGCCGGTGTTCGCGCAATCGGCGGCGATCCGCCGGCTGGGCGCGGGGCGTGCCTCGCTGTTCGGCATGGTCGGGCCCCTGCTGACCATCGGTTTTGGCTGGTGGCTGCTCGACGAATCGATTTCGCTGGCCCAGATGATCGGGGCGGCCCTGGTCGTTGTCGGGATTCTGATCGTCAGCCGCCGATGATGCCGGGCGCTTCGGGTTAGAATCCGCTACATGATCGGAATCCTCCTCATTACCCACGGCAGTTTCGGCGAGGCGCTCGTCCAGAACGCCTGCCATGTGTTGAACAAACGTCCGGTTCAGTTGAACCAGCTCGGCGTCTCGGCGCAGGATGATCCGCTCGACCTGTTGCCGCTGGGCAAGAAAATGGTGCAACTGGTCGACAATGGCAAGGGTGTTCTGATCCTGACCGATATTTTCGGTGCCAGCCCTGCCAATCTGGCCATGAAGCTGCTCGAACGCGGACGTATCGAGGGCCTCGCCGGCGTTAATTTGCCGATGCTGTTGCGCGCCATCAACTATCGCGAAAAAGGCATGGAAACCTTGTTGCTGCGTGCCCGCGACGGCGGCCGCGACGGGGTTTTCAACATGCTCGACCATTGACCATGCTGACCCACGAAACTGAAATCATCAACAAGCTGGGCCTGCATGCGCGGGCTTCGGCAAAATTGACGCAGCTGGCCGGCAAATACCAGTGCGAGGTGTGGATGTCCAAGGGGCCGCGCCGCATCAACGCCAAGAGCATCATGGGCGTCATGATGCTGGCCGCCGGCAAGGGCTCGAAGGTCACGCTGGAAACCGACGGCAGCGATGAGCAGGCAGCGATGGATGCACTGCTCGCCCTGATTGCCGACTATTTCGGTGAAGGGGAATAAATGGATCGACCCCCACGCTCGCTTTGCTCGCTGCCCCCTGCGGGGGCGCCGACCTTCCTTGGGACGGCCCGGCGGAGGGTCAGGTCATGAGTTTCACCCTGCACGGTCTGGCGGTATCTTCGGGCATTGCCATCGGGCGGGCCATGCTGATGTCGCATGCGACGCTCGAGGTATCGCACCTGACCCTCGCGCCGCGCATGGTCGACAAGGAAATCGTCCGTTTCGACGCGGCCATCAAGGCAGTCAAGGGCGAGCTCGAAACGATGCGCGTGACAACCGAGCACGCACCGCCCGAACTGGCCGCCTTCATCGACATCCACACCATGTTCCTCGAAGATCCGGAACTGGTCGACAAGCCGCGCGACATCATCCGCGAACGGCGCTGCAATGCCGAATGGGCATTGGTCCAGCAGATGGAGCACCTGGTCAGCCAGTTCGACGAATTTGACGATCCCTACCTGCGCGAACGCAAGTTCGATGTCGTGCAGGTCGTCGAACGGGTGATCAAGGAGTTGCTCGG
>CAZGPO010000246.1:0-3621 GCA_964527745.1 uncultured Dechloromonas sp. | reverse complement strand
GAGGTGCCGGAACTGGCGCTGGACAGTTTGCGCGGGCGCCTCGAGGGGCGCTACAGGGAGAATGACTGGGAGCTTTCCGGGCGTAAGGTGGAGCTACTGGCGGTTGATGAAACACAGGTGGCGCCAACCGATTTTCAGGTCGCCTGGCGTCAGGATGACTCGGATGGCAGGGTCAGCGGTTCGGCGCGGGCCAGCTTTCTCGATCTGGGCACTCTTGGCAAATTGTCCTCGTACATCCCGCTCGATCTGGCAAGTCGCGGGTTGCTGGCCCGCCATCAGCCGGTGGGGCAGGTTTCCGAATTGCGCGTCAGTTGGAACAAGGCAGGCGACGAGCTTGAACGCTATGCCCTCAAGGCCAATTTCAACGATCTGGGCATACTGGCTGGTGACTATTTTCCGGGGAGCAAGGGGCTTTCCGGGTTGGTCGACGTCACCGAAAAAGGGGGCTCGCTGTCACTCAGTAGCGGAGAATCCGGACTTTCGCTGCCGGCGGTCTTTCCCGAGCCCGACATTGCCTTCGATCAGTTGCGCGGCCGCGTCAACTGGAAGGTGACTGGCCAGGTGGTCGATCTCAAGCTGGAAAGCCTGCAGTTCGCGGGCCCGGATGCTGCTGGAACGGCCAGCGGCACTTATCGTCACACGAGTGGCGGGCCGGGCGTGATCGATCTCGCGGCCACCATTTCGCGCGCCGATGGCCGCACGGTATGGCGCTACCTGCCGCACGCGGTCGGTGCCGAGGTGCGCGACTGGGTACGCCAGGGCATCGTCGCCGGGCGTGCGCATGACGGCAAGCTGGTGCTGAAGGGGAATCTGGCGGATTTTCCGTTCCGCGATGCGAGCAAGGGGATATTCCTGATCACCGCCAAGGCGACTGGCGCCAAGGTTGATTACGTGCCCGGCTGGCCGGCCATCGAACGGATCGATGGCGAGATGAGCTTTGGTGCCGGCATGCGGGTCACATCGGACAAGGCAAACGTCCTTGGTGTCAGGCTGTCGGGTGTAACCGTCGAAATCCCCGACTTCGAAGCAGCCGACAACATGCTGCTGGTGCGCGGCGATGCCAGCGGACCGACCAGCGAATTCCTGCGCTTTATCGAACAGAGCCCGGTTAGCGCGATGATCGACAATTTCACGACCGGCATCGAGGCCGGCGGTAATGGCAAGCTCGATCTGGAACTCGATATTCCGCTGGGGCACCCGCTGGAAACCCGGTTGCGCGGCGACTATAGTTTTCAGAATAATCAGATCAAACTGTTCGAGGGAATGCCGCGTCTGTCCAGCGTCAATGGCGGACTGAAGCTGAGCGAGACCAGCATTTCGGCGTCGAATATCAAGGGCCAGGCATTGGGCGGGCCGTTCAAGGTCGATATCCGCAGTCGCGATGGCCGGGTTGCGGTTGCTGCCAGCGGCACGGCGAACGCGGCCGAACTGGTCAAGCAGCTCGCCTTGCCGCTGGGCGACAGCCTGGCCGGCGACGCGGCGTGGACGTCCGACATCAATATCTACCGGCGAAATGCCGATGTCGTCATCGGGTCGGATCTGGTGGGTGTCAGCTCGCGCCTGCCGGAGCCGCTGGGCAAGAGCGCCGCGGCGGCGCTGCCGCTGCGCATCGAGCGAATCGCGGCTGAAGACGGTCGCCAGCAAGTCAGCATGACGCTGGGCAGTGTCGCCCGTGGCCAGTTGATCAAGCGTGACGCGCTAGTGGAGCGCGCGGCGATCACGCTCGGTGAGGGGGAGGCGCGATTGCCCGATAAGGGAATTGCCGTGCGCATCGCCGTGCCGCAGTTCGATGCCGATGCATGGCGGGAAATGCTGGCGGGAAATGGTGCCGGAAGCAGCCTTGCAAGCAGCGCCGAAAGCAAGGTCGCGGCAGCACCGCAAATAAATGTGCTGTCGCTCAAGACGCCGACGCTGCACTTTTTCGGCCGTGACTTTACGCAGGTCGATACCGCGGTGCGTCCGCGCGACGACGGCTGGCAAATTACCCTCGCGACGCAGGAGGCGGCTGGCGACCTGTTTTGGCGCAATGCTGGCGATGGTTCGCTTGAAGGGCGCCTGAAGCGGCTGGTCGTGCAGCCGGTTACGGTGACTTCGAGCGCCAGTCGAACCTTGGTCAATACTTTGCCGGGCCTGAATCTCGCTGTGGATGACTTCCGTATCGGGGAAATGCAGCTCGGCCAGCTGGCGGTCAAGGCGCGTAACGAAAACGGGGCCTGGCAGCTCGACAACCTCGGTATCAATAATCCCGATGGCTCGTTGAGGGGCAAAGGCGTCTGGAACAATACGGCGGGGCGCAATCAGACCAGACTCGATTTCGAGATCAAGGCCGAAGATGTCGGCAAGCTGCTGACGCGGCTGGGTTATATCGATGCGGTCCGGCGCGGCACAGCGACGCTGAGCGGCGATTTGCACTGGGACGGCGGGCTGACCGCCATTCACTACCCGTCGCTCACTGGACAAATGGCGGTGAACGCCGAGAATGGCCAGTTCAACAAGCTGGAGCCGGGGGTCGGCAGATTGCTAGGGCTGATTTCCCTGCAATCGTTGCCACGCCGTCTGACCCTGGATTTTCGCGATATTTTCAGCGAAGGCCTGGTTTTCGACCGGATCACCGGCAAAATGGATGTCACTGCAGGCGTAATGAGAACAGTGGAGCCGTTGCGCATCAACAGTCCGGCAGCCCAGATCGAGATCACCGGCGAGACCGACCTCAAGGCGGAAACACAGAACCTGCGGGTGATGGTTCAGCCCTACGTCGGCAGCGTCGCCGCCGCCGGCGCTGCTGCGCTGGTCAATCCCGTACTGGGGGTGGCGGCGTTGGTGGCCGGCGCGGTTCTGCAGAATCCGATCGGTCGCCTGTTCGCCTACAGCTATCATGTCACTGGTAGCTGGGCTGACCCCCAGGTCGAAAGGGTCGGCGCCGAAGCGTTGCAGCCAGCGTCGGGAACGGCGGAGGGAGTCAAGCAATGAACAAGCAGAATTGCCGGATGGCGGCGATCCAGATGGTTTCCGGGCCGCGTGTCGCGGACAACCTGCAGGCTGCCGACCGCCTGATCGAGGCGGCGGTTGGGCAGGGAGCCCAACTGGTTGCGCTGCCTGAATATTTTCCGATCATCGGCGTAGCTGATGCTGATCGTGTGCGCGCGCGCGAGGATTTTGGCAGTGGGCCGGTTCAGGATTGGCTGGCCGCCACCGCCCGGCACTATGGCATCTGGATTTTTGCGGGTTCCATCCCGTTGACCGCAACAGTCGCCGACAAGATGCGCAACAGCAGCCTGGTTTTCAATCCAGCCGGTGAATGTGTCAAGCGTTACGACAAGGTGCATCTGTTCGGCTTCAAAAAGGGCGAGGAGTCCTACGACGAAGCCGCCTTCATCGAAGCGGGCAAGGAACTGGCAACCGTCGACACGCCGTTTGGCCGGGTCGCCCTGTCGATCTGCTACGACCTGCGCTTTCCCGAGCTGTACCGGGCGCTCGGCACCGTGGACCTGATTCTGGTGCCGGCCGCCTTCACTGACACCACCGGCCGGGCACATTGGGAAATCCTGCTGCGCGCCCGCGCCATCGAGAACCAATGCTACCGGCTGGCGGTCGGACAGGGCGGCCGCCATGAAAATGGAC
>CAZGPO010000245.1:2150-3675 GCA_964527745.1 uncultured Dechloromonas sp. | reverse complement strand
CTGCCCACCATGTCGGGCACAACCCGGCCGACGGCTGGGCCATCGTGCTGCTGCTCGGTCTTGGCATCCTGACCGGGCTTGCCGGCTGGGCGACCTATAACGATCTCGGCGGCCATTGGCTGGAGGAGCTGCACGAAGCGCTCGCGGCGACCATGTTGACCGTCGTCATTATCCACGTCGCCGGCGTTGTCTCGGGCAGCGTGCTGCACGGCGAAAACCTGGTGCGCGCCATGGTGAACGGCCGCAAGGCGGGCACCCCGGAAGAAGCCATCCGCTCCGCCCGCCCGTTCGTTGCCGCCATCCTGCTGGCCTGGGTAGCGGTTGCCGGCTGGTGGATTGCCAGCTGATAGAATCCCGCCCATGCGCATCCTGCTTGTCGAAGACGACCCCCAACTCGGCGATGGCCTGACCATCGGCTTGCGCCAGGCGGGTTTTGCGGTCGACTGGGTAAAGGACGGCAATTCCGCCGACCACGCGCTGCATACCGAAATTTTCGATCTGGTCGTCCTCGATCTCGGCCTCCCGCGCCTCTCGGGCATGGAGGTATTGTCGCGCGCCCGCAGCCGCGGCCAG
The DNA here is from genome assembly GCA_964527745.1 of uncultured Dechloromonas sp. Taxonomy (GTDB): domain Bacteria; phylum Pseudomonadota; class Gammaproteobacteria; order Burkholderiales; family Rhodocyclaceae; genus Azonexus. The sequence continues at coordinate 3,102 of CAZGPO010000245.1, read as the reverse complement.
ACCATGCCGGTGCTCATCCTGACCGCCCGCGACGCCCCCGGTGACAAGGTTTCCGGCCTCGATGCCGGCGCCGACGACTACCTCGTCAAGCCGATCGACCTCGATGAACTGACCGCCCGCATCCGCGCCCTGTCCCGGCGCAGCGCCGGCCGCGCCGCGCCGCTGCTGGCGCATGGCGACCTCGCACTCGACCCGGCCGCCCACAGCGTCACGCAGTCCGGCCAGGCTGTCGAACTCTCCAGCCGCGAGTTCTCGCTGCTTCAGATGCTGCTCGAAAACGCCGGCCGCGTGCTGACCCGCACCCAGCTCGAACAATCGCTCTACGGCTGGCGCGACGAGCCGGACAGCAATGCGCTGGAGGTCCATATCCATCACCTGCGCAAGAAGCTGGGCAGCGAACTGATCCGCACCCTGCGCGGCGTCGGCTACACGATTCCCAAGTGACGACCGCCTGGTTCTCCCTGCGCCGCCGTCTGCTCGGCCTGCTGCTCGGCGGCGTCGCTGCCGCCTGGCTGGCGACCACGGTTTTCGGCTACATCGACGCCCATCACGAGGTCGATGAACTGTTCGACGCCCAACTCGCCCAGGCCGCGCAGACGCTGCTGGCGCTGGCCGGACACGACGAGGGCGACGACATCGAGGACCTCGGCGACGCCACCCATAAATACCAGCGCCGCCTGCGTTTCCAGATCTGGCGCGCCGACGGCAAGCTGCTGATGCGCTCGAAAAATGCCCCGAAAACGCCGTTGACCGCAACCAACGGCTTTTCGGAAACGCACGGCAAAAATGGCCACTGGCGCCATTTCAGCCAGTGGAACGAGGAGCGCAGCCTGCAGGTTCAGGTCAGCGAGAACCACCACATCCGCGACGACCTCATCGGCCACATCGCCTGGCGCCTGCTCCTCCCCGCCCTCTTCGGCCTGCCGCTGATCGGCCTCTGGGTCTGGCTGGC
>CAZGPO010000245.1:0-2050 GCA_964527745.1 uncultured Dechloromonas sp. | reverse complement strand
GCTTCCCATCTCGTCGACCAGATGCTGCAACTGGCCCGCCTCGACCCCGAATCCGGCTTGCCAAATCCGCAGCCGGTCGATCTGGCGATGCTCGCCGAGTCAGTATGCGCCGACCTCGGCCCGCTGATCCTCGACAAGAACCTCGATTTCGCCCTCGACGCTGCCCCCGGCTGCACAGTGAACGGCCAAGCGGAGTGGCTGCGGGTGCTGATCCGCAATCTGGTCGACAACGCCATCCGTTACACGCCGGCCGGCGGCACGCTACGGGTCAGCGTATCCCGCACTGCCGGGCAATGCCGGCTATGCGTCAGCGATAGCGGCCCGGGCATCCCGGCCGGCGAACGCGATGCTGTCCTGCGTCGCTTCCATCGCCTCGACCAGGGCACCCAGCCGGGAAGCGGACTGGGCCTCGCCATCGTCGCCCGCATCGCCGAACTGCACGGGGCGGAACTCGAACTATCGACAGCCGAAAACCTGCAGGGACTGCAGGCGATAGTTGTCTGGAAAATGGGCCGCTAGCGGAAAACGTGCCGGCCGGTTACCTCGTCGTTTCAGCCACCAGTGGCACGCGGAACTCGAACACCGAGCCTTTGCCCGGGCGCGAACGGCAGCTCACCTGGCAGCCGAGGGTCTGCGCCAGCCGCCTGACGATGGAGAGCCCGAGTCCCAGCCCCCTGGCCCGGTCGCGCTGGGGATTCCCGATCTGGAAGTATTCGTCGAAGATCGTTTTAATGTGCTCCGGTGCGATGCCGATGCCGGTGTCCCAAACCTGAATCAGTGCGCAGTCGCTTCGGCGGCGGATGCTGACCAGGATTCCGCCGTGCTCGACGTATTTGAAGGCGTTGTCGATCAGGTTGCGCAGCAGGCTGAAGAGCATTTTCTGGTCGGTGAACAGCACCAGCCCCTTTTGCGGGAAAAAGAACTTGAAACGCAGTCCCCTGACCCTGGCCAGGGGGGAAAATTCCGTATCGATGTTGTGGAATAGCGTCTCGGCGTGAACCGGACCCGGGCAGGGCTGGACGGTGCCGGAGTCGAATCTTGAAATTTCGAGCAGCTCACTCAGGATTTCCGACAGGCTCCGCGCCGACCGGGAAAGATAGTCGGCGATTTGCTGTTGCTCGGGGTTCAGCGCCGTTTTGCTCAAGGCATCCTGGAACAGGTTGATGGCCAGGATCGGCTGCCGCAGGTCGTGGCTGGCCGCCGCGAGGAAACGCGACTTGGCGCGATTGGCCTTTTCCGCATCGTCGCGCGCCTGCGCCAACTGCCTGAGCACCTTCTCGCGCTCGGTCAGGTCGCGACCGATCGCCAGATAACGGTCGCCCGGCAGGCGCTGGACGACCAGGTCGAGCGGTACCGTCGAACCATCGCTACAGCGCAGCAACCAACGCTGTTCAACGACATCACCAATATCGCAGCGGGCCAGTTCCGGCGCGATGCGCGGGGCTTCCTCCTGAGTTGTTTTATTGTATTATAGCACAAACATTTTCTTGGTATTTTTATTTGGTAGCATTATTTATACTGCCTGGGTATATTTATTTATGAAAAAACGTCGGGAATTGGATAATCGTCGGTTTGCACAACTTTCAGACAATCAGAGTAACGTTATTCAGTTAATTACCGGAATGCAGGAAATAAAATTGAATAATTGCGAAAAGCAAAAGCGTTGGGAATGGGAAAATATACAGGCAAAGTTATTTAAGGTGAATATGGCTAGTCTTTCCTTGAATCAATATCAACAGGCAGGTGGAGTTTTTATTAATGAAGTTAAAAATGTGATAATCACATTTATTGCAGCTAAATCTGTTATTGATGGTAATATGACTTTAGGTATGATGCTTGCCGTGCAGTATATAGCAGGCCAGTTAAATAGCCCTATTAATCAGATGATAAGTTTCATGCAGTCAACGCAGGATGCAAAAATAAGTTTGGAACGTTTAGGTGAGATTCATAGCAAAAAAGATGAAGAATCAGACGAAGAACCTAAAATTGATATTTTACCTGATCAAAGAGATTTAAATATTGAGAAAGTGTTTTTTCAATACGAAGGGCC
>CAZGPO010000244.1:685-3678 GCA_964527745.1 uncultured Dechloromonas sp. | reverse complement strand
CAGTTCGCTTACTGCATCAAACGCGCCAGCATGCCCCCGTCAGCCGGTACCAGTGCGTGCGCGGCGGGCGTCACATAAAGCCGAGCCTTGCCGGCCAGTGGCGGCACGTTGTTGAGGTCCTGACTAAATCCGGGCACCAGCATGTCGCCCAGGCCAAATGGCGCGGCGCGAACGATCGACACGTATTCGATATCGGGATGGTTTTGCGCATTGAGCCAGAACAGTGCGCTGCCGGGTACTGCCGGCGACAGGTCGAGCAACACCGGCCACGAATCCTTGACCGCATAGTAGTCGCGGCCACCAAAGACATCCTTGACGAAGCCGATCGGGCCGCCCTGATGCGTTGCATCGAGCGCTTGCAGCGCGCGCTCGGTACCGAGATGCGGCGAAGCGATGGTAATCAGTCGGGTAACGCCGACGCCGGGATCGCGGACCAGCGCCATGCGCGCCACGACGCCGCCGGCGGAATGACCGACCAGGGTAATCGGCTCCTTGCCATGGCGAGCCTTGAGTGCGCGCAATGCGGCCAGCACCATGTCGGCCTGAACCATCAGCGGTGCCGTGGACGGCAGTTCGACGGTGTAAGCCTTTTTTGCCGCGGCCGGCGCCGGGGGCGGCAACAGCATGGCACCGTTGCGCGGAATGATGATGCCGGCTGGTTGCCAACCGTTGTTCGCCAGTGCTGCATTGACGCCACTAAATTCCCAAGAACCCGCATTACCCAGGTAGCCATGCACCAGCAGCGCCACGTCGGCACGAGCGCCCTGACTTAATAACGCGAGCAAGGCAAAGAAAGAGATCATCAAGATACGCATCAGAGCAACCCCCATAGAAAATCAGGATTTTCTTATTCTAGATACAGATCGTGAGAAAGTCACTCAAGCGATTGATTCATAAGGACAGCAAGCATAGACTTTGGACAAAACTCAAAGTCCGCTCAGGCGATGCACGACACCCTACAGGAGACATCACGATGAAACTGCTACCCGCCGTCGCGGCACTGAGTCTGCTTGCTGCAAGCAGCTTTACACACGCGGCCGACCCCAACCTGGCACGCAATCTGGCTGCCACCTGCGCCAACTGCCACGGTACCAATGGCCATGCGGTCAAGGGCGCCGGCATGGACGCCCTGGCCGGTATGGAAAAGAGCAAGACGCTTCAGAAGCTGGCCGACTTTCGGAGCGGCGACAAACCGGCAACGATCATGCACCAGATATCGAAGGGCTACACCGACGAGCAGCTCGATCTGATCGCTGCCTATTTCGCTGCGCAGAAATGACGGGAGAAGGATGATGCTGATCAAGAGACGCGATTTCCTGAAAATTGGTGCGGCTGCTGGAGCAATGGCCGCACTCCATGGCTGTGCAAGCAATGGCAAATCGGCCAGTGGTCATGTCGTGGTGGTTGGTGGCGGCTACGGCGGCGCCACGTTGGCCAAGTATCTGCGCATGTGGAGTGAAGGCGGGGTACAGGTGACGCTGATCGAACGCAACCCGGCTTTCGTTTCTTGTCCGATGTCCAACCTGGTCATCGGCGGCATCAAGTCCCTTGACGACATCACCGTCAGTTATGACAACCTGAAAGGCAAGTGGCAAGTCCGGGTCATCCAGGACGAGGTCGTTGCGGTCGACGCCGAAAAACGCGCAATTTCATTGGCCGGCGGCGGCAGCATGGCCTACGACCGGCTGGTGCTTTCACCCGGCGTCGACTTCATGTTCGACAAAATACCCGGCTTGAACAACGCTGCCGCCCAGGCGAAGATTTTGCACGCATGGAAAGCCGGTCCGCAAACGCTTGCGCTGCGCAGGCAACTGGAAGCCATGAAGGATGGCGGCGTCTTCGCGATCGCAATTCCCAAGGTGCCGTATCGCTGCCCGCCGGCACCCTACGAACGCGCCTGTCTGGTCGCTGATTATTTCAAGAAGCACAAGCCAAAATCGAAAGTCGTCATCCTCGATGGCAACCCCGAGATCACTGCGAAAAAGGATTTGTTCACCAAGGCGTGGGCCGATCTATATCAGGGCATCATCGAATACCGCAACGAAAGCGAGGTCAAGGATGTCGAGCCGGCAACCAACACCGCCATCACGGAATTCGACCAGTTCAAGGCCGATGTGCTGAATGTCATTCCACCACAGCGGGCCGGTGCAATCGCGATCAAATCGGGTGTCGGGCTGATCAACAATCGCTGGGTGGATATCAATTGGTTAACGATGGAGTCGACCAGCACACCAAATGTTCACATCCTGGGCGACGCGGTATTCCCGGCCCCGACGATGGCGAAGTCGGGCCATATGGCCAACCAGCAGGGCAAACTGGCCGCGGCAGCGATTCTGAATCTGCTTGCCGGCCAGCCGCCAAACCCGGAGCCAATGGCGATGAGCGCCTGCTACAGCTTCATGGATCCAAAAAACGCCGTGCACGTCAATTCCATTCACCATTACGATGCAGCGACCAAAACCATGCAGCCGGTCAAAGGAGCCGGTGGTGTTTCCGCCGCACGCAATGAAGCCGAGGCCAAACTGGCCATGGGCTGGGCCAGGAACATCTGGGCCGACATGCTGGCCTGAGTTTCAGGCAGCTTAAATTGGCCGCGTGACGCGGCCAATTTCTCACCTCACGCACATTCAGTCGAGCGTGGCGATGTACTCGGCAACGGCATGTGCTTCCAGCGCGGTGAGCTTGGACGCCACGGCATGCATCACGGCATTGTCGTTGGTCCGCTCACGCTTGTTGAACTGCTTGAGCTGATCCTCGATGTAGCGCGGGTGCTGGCCGGCGAGACGCGGCAGCTGTGCGGTACCGTAACCATTGACGCCGTGACAGCTGGCGCACGCCGGTACGCCCGAGTACGAATTCCCCTGCCTGAAAACATAGCGCCCGACCGCAAGGATTTCCGGATTCGTCGTTGCTTTCGCGGCCACCTTCCGGTTTTCGAAAAAAGCGCCGAGCGCCTTCATTTCGCCCGGTGTCAGATCCTCAACCTGCAATCT
>CAZGPO010000244.1:0-675 GCA_964527745.1 uncultured Dechloromonas sp. | reverse complement strand
CACGCCAGAATAGGCATTGCCCTGATCGAAGATATAGCGGCCAACTGCAAGAATTTCCGTATCCGTTCCCACAGACGGCTTTGCAGCGACCTTCTTGTTCTCGAAAAACGCGCCCAGTGCCTTCATCTCTTCAGGCGTCAGATCTTCGACCTGCGACTTCATGGTTTCGCTCTTGCGTTTGCCGCTTTTGAAATCGTCAAGTTGCCGCGCTACGTACTCGGCATGCTGGCCTGCCAGGCGTGGGAAAATCGAGCTGGCCGATTCGCCTTCCATGCCATGGCACATGAAGCAGCGACCGGAAACGATTTCTTCCGCCCGCACCTGGTCCGCCCTGGCATCAGCCAGGACAGGCGAACTGCTCAATACCACCAAGGCCGCAGCGAGCAGCGGAATGGAATGCAAACTACCCATTTGGACTCTCCTTTGAGCCGGCAATCTCTCGGTATGCCACTGCATGTTAATGGGCCTGTCGCGCATTATCAATCTGGAACCAATAGCAAAAGTGTGGACGTGGCCCTTCAACAACGTGAAGATTCGCGTATCGTTAGCAAACTGGTAAAACCGCTTCCGTCAGCAACACCGGAACTGCGGAATTGCCAATTTTGTTTAAATAAAACATTAAGGAGAATTGAATGGACGCCTCCCACCCCGTGAGCGCTGAACACGAGTTATCCA
>CAZGPO010000243.1:0-3705 GCA_964527745.1 uncultured Dechloromonas sp. | reverse complement strand
TTGTCCATGCCGACCGCCGACGCCAGGACGCCGCTTGAGCTGTTCAAGCACTGTCGCGTAGGCATCGGAACGCCGGCTCTGCCACAAGACCGGACCATCCCACTCGAAGCCGAAGGCCTCAAGCGTCGCCAGAATATCGTCGGCCGCCCCCGGAACATTGCGCGGCGTGTCGACGTCCTCGATGCGCAGCAGCCACTCGCCGCCCCGGCTACGGGCGTCGAGGCAACTGCCGAGCGCAGCGACCAGCGACCCGAAATGCAGCGGGCCGGTCGGCGACGGGGCGAAGCGGCCACGGTAACGGGAAGCGTCTGCGGGCACGTCGATCAGGGGCGACAAGCGTAATTCATCGGCATCGGCGAATGATACCGTGTGCACTTCGCGATCCCGATCAGGCAGAATTCGCTTCAATGGAATTCCCTATCAGCCCGAAATATCTCAACCGCAATGCGCATTCTGGTCGTTGAAGACGACGTCATGATCGGCGCCAGCATCCGTACCGGCCTCCAGCAGGACGGCTACACGATCGACTGGGCGCGCGATGGCAAAGCCGCCGAACTGGCGACGACGACCAACGACTACGATGCGATTCTGCTCGATCTCGGGCTGCCCGGAAAATCGGGGCTGGATCTGCTCGCCCAGTGGCGGCGCCAGCAGAACGCGGTACCGGTCCTCATCATCACCGCCCGCGATGCCGTCGATGACCGCATCACCGGCCTCGACGCGGGCGCCGACGATTACCTGGTCAAACCCTTCGACCTCAACGAACTGGCGGCGCGCCTGCGTGCCTTGCTGCGGCGGCGTGCCGGACGGGCGACACCGGTCATCGAGCACGGGCCGCTGACCCTCGACCCGGCAACCCACGAAGTTCGCCTCGCGGGCGAAACAGTCACCCTCTCCAACCGCGAATTCGCGCTGCTGCACGCCCTGCTGCAACAACCCGGCGTTCCACTCTCGCGCAGTCAGCTCGAAGACCGGCTTTACGGCTGGGGCGAGGAAATCGGCAGCAACGCGGTCGAGGTGCATATTCATGCCTTGCGCCGCAAGATCGGCAACGACCTGATCCGCAACCTGCGCGGCGTTGGCTACATGGTACCCAGGCAAACATGAACTCGATCCGCGGCAAACTCGTCCTCATTCCAAGCACGACGATGACCGACGTCATGCCGCTTGGGCGGCCCGCTTTCTGAAGACTCCAACGCCAATACGCCATGCGAAAATTAATCAGAAATTTCCAGTCTTACTGGCTGGCGGACGCCAGTTTCGTCACCTTGCTGATCATGCTCATTGCCGCAGTATTCATACTCCCGGTAATCATGGATATCAGTGGTCACGGCGTACTGCTGTTCAATATACTTTTGCTCAGCGTTTTCTTTTCAGGGATATTCTCGACACGCAGCGTGGGGCTCATAGCCGTCTCCGCAATACTGTTCAGCATTCACCTGACGTTGCGACTCATCCGTTTCGGAGATAACCCGTATTCATTCTTTGTTCTGGAGAATGTCATAGGCATCGCCAATGCGCTGGTTTTCATTTTTATCAACCTCCAGCTGCTGTTTCGCGATCAGATTGTGAATACTTACCGGATTGTCGGAGCGGTTAATGTTTACCTTTTGCTGGCGCTCATGGGGGCGCTGACTTTGGAGGTCATCCATGCCGCTACCGGCGTTTCCTTGGGCGGCAATGTCGTGCTGAGCGGGAAGGACAATGACTATGTTCACTTCATTTACTTCAGCCTGGCTTCCCTGACTACCGTGGGCTTTGGAGACATCTATGCCGTGAGCACCTCCGCCAAGATGCTGGCCACTTTTCTATCGACCCTGGGCGTCCTGTTTCCGGCCATAGTCATCGCCCGCCTGGTCGGACTGGCTTCCAGCCGAAGCTGAGCGGCATTAAAAGGGGGCAGACCGGTAACGTACATCACCGAGCGCGATATCTGATCCGGGTTGCGCGTTACACGGTCACGTCGTCAGAAGACTATGCGGACAATTCCCCGACGAGAACGCTCCGTGGCAGCACCGAGATCGCCATGTGCTCAGCCACGCTGTAGAGGCGCCGCAGCCTGTCGAGTATCTCGAGTTGCACACGGAGCTTGAGCAGGCGATCCGGTTCGTTGCCGGCGAGACGCACGGCCTGTTGCCGGTGGAACTCGGAAGTGAGTTTCAGGATCGGATCGCGATTCGCGACGACGGTCTGAGCTGCCTGCTCGTCCTGCTCCACCAGCGCCCGCAGTGCGGACTGCGCTGACGCCTGTATCGTCTGGAACAGCCGCTCCAGCAAGTCGGTCGTCTCCTTCGAAGGGGTGGTATTCGCTTCCTTCAGGGTCTGGGCCAGCGGGATCAGTTCGCGGCTGAGCGCCGCGCTCATGTTCTCGATTTCGCCGGTGGCCGCGACCAGCCGCGCATGCTCGTCGGCTTCGGCGTCGCTGAACTCGGCACGCCCGACCTGCTGCAGGTAGCCGAGTACCGCCTCGCGCAGCACCACGATCCGGTCATGCTGCCGCGAAAGTTCGCCGAGACCCCTGGATTCGAGGACCGACCTGACCTCGCCGAGCATGCCTTGGGCCAGTTCCGCCATGTGCCCGAGCTCCATCCGCGCCCGCTCCAGAGCCATCGACGGCACCTGGATCAATTCGTCGTCGAGATATTTGGGGCGGATGATTGCCTTTTCCTCGACCGCCCGGTCCGGGATGATCTTGATGGCCATCGTCGCAAACAACCCGGCGAACGGCAGGAAGATCAGCGTGTTGGCAGTCGCCCAGATGGTCGCGGCATTGGCGATCTGGCGCGGCACCTCCTCGGCGAGCCGCTCCACACCCTGCAGATGCGCGGCCACCGGCGAAATCATCTCGGCGAGTCCCGCGAGCTGAGCGATGAACGGCAACCAGATCACGGCACCCAGTACATTGAACAGGACATGCACGGCGGCCGCGCGCTTGGCATCCCGCGGCTTGCCGATCGCCGCGAGTATCGCCGTGATCCCGGTTCCGATCTTGGCCCCGAACAGGATCGCGATACCTGCCGGCAGGGAAAGCAGCCCCTGGGTCGCCATGACGACCGAAAGACCGATGGTTGCCGAGGACGACTGCACCAGTGCGGTGAACACCGCGCCGGCCAGCATCCCCAGTACCGGATTCTGCAGGGATTGCAGCAGTTGAGCGAAGCCCTCGTGCGTGCGCAACGGCGCCATGGCCGAACCCATCGCCGCCATGCCGTAGAAGATCAGACCCAGCCCCATCAGCATGGCGCCATAGTGGCGGACGACGCCTTGCTTCCAGACGAAGCTCATGAAAAACCCGATGGCGATGAGCGGGTAGGCAAGGGCTGTCGTATTGAAGGCCACGATCTGCGCCGTGACCGTGGTGCCCACATTGGCACCGAATATCACCCCGACCGACTGCACCAGGGTCATGATCCCGGCACTCACGAAACCCACCACGAGAACCGTGGTCACCGACGAAGACTGGATCACCGCGGTAACGATGGCGCCGGTGATGGCACCCAGAACTGCGTTACCGGTCAGTTTCGCCAACAGCGCATTCATCTGCTGACCGGCGGCGGCCTTCAACCCGTCGGTCATCTTCTCCATGCCATAGAGGAAGAGTGCGAGTCCGCCGAGCAGCTCGATAGTCATCGTCAGGGGGTTGAGTTCAGTCATGATCGGCCTCGCTGTGACTGGGACCCATACTACAACAAAGAAGAATAAGGA
>CAZGPO010000242.1:0-3707 GCA_964527745.1 uncultured Dechloromonas sp. | reverse complement strand
AACGGGTTGCCGATGGCCAGCACGACATCGCCGACGCGCAGGTTGTCCATCTGGCCGAAAGTAATTGCCGGCAACTTGTCGGCCTTGATCTGCAGTACGGCAATATCCGACTCCGGATCGCTGCCGATGAGCGTCGCCTTGTGCGTGCTGCCGTCGTTGAGCGAGACCTGGATGTCGCTGCCAGCCTCGACGACGTGGGAATTGGTCAGGATGTAACCGTTGGCGCTGACCAGCACGCCCGAGCCGAGTCCCGAGTTGCGCGATGGCGGCAGGTCCGGATGATCGCCGAAGAAGTGACGGAGAATCGGATCGTCGAGCAGCGGGTGGCGGCGTTTCTTCACCACCTGCGTCGTGTAGATGTGTACCACGGAAGGCAACGCGGCCCGTGCGGCATCGCGATAGGATCCGCTGTTTGGCAGCGTGTCGCCGCCACTCGGTGTCGGCGTCGCAACCGGTGCTTCGTGAACGGTAAGCGGGACGGGCCGGGCCGGCAGCCATTCCGGCTTCAGCGTGTTGATGACGAACAGAATGGCGACCGCAACCGTTACCGTTTGTGCAAAAATCAGCCACAACCTGCGCATAAGAGACCGTGTCGATGAAACGAGAGCAACTGGTGGAGTATCTGGATGGGCTGCTGCAGCCCTCGAAGTTCCGCGATTATTGCCCAAACGGGCTGCAAGTGGAAGGAAGGGCCGAGGTTCGGCACATCGTTGCCGGCGTCACCGCCAGCCAGGCGTTGCTCGATGTTGCCGTCGCGCGCGGGGCCGATGCTGTGCTGGTGCATCACGGCTATTTCTGGAAGGGTGAGGATGGCCGCGTCACCGGCATTCGCCGCCAGCGTTTGAAAACGCTGCTCGCCAACGACATCAACCTGCTCGCCTATCACCTGCCGCTTGACGCCCATCCCGAACTGGGCAACAACGCGCAACTGGCAAGCCGCCTGGGCTGGCAGCCCGACGGGCGCTTCGGTGAGCAGGACATCGCCTGGCTGGGGACAACAGGCGCACGGACTTCGGCCGGCGGGCTGGTGGCGCAGATTGCCGCCGCCCTCGCCAGAAACCCTTTGCTGATCGGCGATCCACAACGCCCGGTGCATCGAATCGGCTGGTGCAGTGGCGGTGCCCAGAGCTATTTCGAGCAGGCGATCGCGCTCGGCGTCGATGCCTTCATTTCCGGCGAGATCTCAGAACAGACCGTCCATCTGGCACGCGAGAGCGGCGTCGCCTACCTGGCCTGCGGGCATCACGCCAGCGAGCGTTACGGGGTCGCGGCGCTAGCCGCGCATCTGGCCGAACGCTGCGGCCTGCAGTGCGAATTCGTTGATCTCGACAACCCGGTTTAAACGGCGTGCTGCAAGCCGTAGGCGTCCTCGAGAATGAGCATGAGGAGGACGATTTCCTCGACCACTTCGAGCGGAAAACCGCTGCGCTGGCCGTTACGCGTATCGTGAACCAGTTCGTAGAGGTAATCCATGGCCGCCTGCGTTCCCCAGGTCGTCTGCACGCGTTTGGCGACATGACCGAAATCTTCGAGTGAGCGTAGCCCGGAAACTGCCGTTTCGAGATCCTGCCAGGCCGGCACGTCGAGATTGAATTTCTGGCGCACCGCCGGCAGCAGCGCCGCATACTCGTCATGCATGCCGCCCCGCCGGTAGAGATCGAGCAGCATCAGCCAGGGCCGGGGATTTTTCGGCGAGCTTTCCTCGATGTGGCGGGCCAGGGTCTCGGCAGCACCCTGGACACGGCCGAAGGTCAGCATGATCTCGGCCAGTGCGATGGCACTATTGTCCTGATCGAACTTGACATCGACCGCCTTGGCCTCTTCCGGTGTCTTGGAAAAGTCTTCGAGCGGGAAGTCCACTCCCGTCTTTTCGACCGGCCGGGCTGCCGGTCGCGGCTCGGGAGGTGACGGCTGGACCAGATGGGCGGTTACGGCCCGTGGCAGTTCGTCGTCGGCCCGCCGTTCGCGGCGGCGACTGAGGAAATGCGCGATGCCAGCGGCGACCAACCCGCCGCCAAGGGCGCTGAGCAGGACTTCGAGCCAGATATTGTCGCGCTCGGCGGGCGGCGGTTCGGGCGGTTTCGGCAGCGGTGCGCTGCCGGCGGCAACCTGCGCGGCATGCAATTTTTGTTGCAACGCCAGCGCCTCCGTGGTCAGCGCCAGCGCCTTGTCGAGTGCCTCGATCTGCGTATTGAGCGACTCGATCGTCGCCTCCACCTTGCGCATGCGTTCGTCGAGTTCGGCGCGGCTTCCCTTGGGCGGCGCGACACTGTTGCCGGGCTGAATGTCCGCCGGTGGCGCGCCGATCAGGACGCGGTCGGCCTGGGGCGATTTGACCTTGGTCGCCGGTTTGGTGACCTTGGCCTTGACTTTGGGTGGCGGCGGGGGGGCGGGTGGCTCGCTGCGCGGTTTCGCTTGTTGCTGCGGTAGTGCATCGCGTTGGGTGGCGGCCCGTTGCGTGAGTTCGGGAATGACGACGGTCGTGCCATCGGCGAGCGCCGGGCGCTTGCTCAACTGCGGATTGGAGCGTTTGAGCGCGGCCAGCATGCGCCGCTGCTGCACCAGATTGTCGGGGATCAGTTTTTCGGCGATGCCTTCCAGGGTGTCGCCCTCGCTGGCGCGCCATTCGCGGATCGCCGCGCCACTGCTGCGCGCACCGCCGACTATGGCATTATCGGCGCTGCCGGCTGCCGGAGCGGGACTGGTGAGGACCAGCGGCTCGTTTGGCATCAACACGAAGTCGCGCTGCAGGTCGACGCCGCAACCGGCACGTAGGCCGATCAGGAAGATGGGTTCGGAAACTGGTTTGCTTCCGGTGATGAGCAAACGGTAGCCGTTGCCGTCGCGCACCAGCCGGGTCCTGGCATTGGCGATTACCGGCAGGTCGGAACCGCCGACTTGGGCAAGAGAAAAACAGGTTTCCTCGACCGCCTCGCCGGCTGTGGCATTGATCCGCACCTCGGCGCGCAACGGTTCGCCGATCCGCGAGTGCAAAATGATGTCGCCGAAACCGATGGCCCAAGCCTGGGGCGCGGTCAACAGTGCCAGACTCAAGGCGTGCAGGCGGAATGTTCTCGTGTTCATGATGCCCTGAACCCGCTGGTTTGCTCATATTCCATGAGCGAAGTTTAGCAGGGGGCTGGTGTCGGGATCAGGAACTATTGCACACTTGGCAGCACAATCCGATTTCTGCAGAAAGGGTAGTCATGGCCTTTGCCTTTCCTCCGCATCAACTTGCAGTGTTGCCGGTCGCCGGCAGTGCCGAGTTGTTTCCTGTCCGGCGCATTTACTGTGTCGGGCGCAATTACGCCGATCATGCCCGCGAGATGGGTGCCACCGATCAGGCCGAAGGGCGCGAACCGCCGTTTTTCTTCATGAAGCCGGGCGATGCCGTGGTCAGCGGGACGGGTGAGATCAGTGTCGCCTATCCGCCCGTGACGCAAAACCTGCACCACGAAGTCGAGCTGATCGTCGCGCTCGGCGCCGGCGGTGCGAACCTTACGGTCGACGCGGCAAAAGGCCTGATTTTTGGCTATGCCGTTGGCGTCGATCTGACCCGCCGCGACATCCAGGCCAGGGCCAAGGAAAAAGGCCACCCGTGGGACATGGGCATTTCTAATGGGAGGCGTATAATATGGCCGACAAGAAATCCCCGGCATCAGGATGGCCAAAAATCCAGGGTGACTACCATGCAGGCGATGCAAACA
>CAZGPO010000241.1:0-3725 GCA_964527745.1 uncultured Dechloromonas sp. | reverse complement strand
ACCAAGGCATCCTGGCGCCGGAACGCGAAGGCAGCAAACGGGTATTTACCCGGCGTGACCGCGCCCGCCTCAAAATGGCCCTGCGCGGCAAGCGCCTCGGGCTGAGTCTGGCCGAGATCAAGGACCTGATCGGGATGTACGCATCGACCGAAGACGAGACACCGCAACTACTCGAATGCCTGCGCGTGATGGCGAAACGGCGGGATGCACTGGAGCAGCAGCGCGAGGACATCGAGGCGATGCTGGCAGAGATTGACCAGTTCGAGCAGCAGTGTCGAAAGGAACTGACGCGTCGGGAGGCAACATAAAATATTTCCGTAATCAGTTGACGTTAACGTCAACGTAAATAAAATTGCGCCATGACCCGCATCGCCGACCCTCACTTTGCCGAACGCGTCCGTACCAGCTTTGCGCTGCAGCACGCGATGAGCCTGATTCGGGCAACGCTGTCGGTCGTCGAGCAGGGGCGTACCGAGATTCATCTGCCTCACTGGTCGGGCGTCGAGCAGCAGCACGGCTTCGTGCATGGCGGTGTGGTCGGCATGATCGCCGATTCGGCGGCCGGCTACGCGGCGATGACCATGGTTTCGCCGACCGCATCGGTGTTGACGGTCGAATACAAGATGAATCTGATGGCACCGGCCGATGGCGATCACCTGATTGCCCGCGGCAAGGTGGTCAGGGCGGGACGCACGCTGATCGTCACCCAGGCCGAAGTTTTTGCCGTAAAGAACGGCCAGGAAACCCTTTGTGCGCTGATGCAGCAAACCATCATGGTGATGCACGGCAAATCCGAAAAATCCCAGGGAGACAAACCGTGAACATTCCCAGCCTCGACTTCGGCCTCGGCGAAGACATCAACCTGCTACGCGACGCAGTGAAGACTTTCGCCGACGCCGAGATCGCACCGCGCGCCGCCGAGATCGACCGCGTCAACGAATTCCCCGCCGACCTCTGGAAGAAATTCGGCGACATGGGCCTGCTCGGCATGACTGCCGGCGAGGAATACGGCGGCACCGACATGGGCTACCTGGCCCACATCGTCGCGCTGGAAGAAATCTCCCGCGCCTCGGCCTCGGTCGGCCTCTCGTACGGCGCCCACTCCAACCTGTGCGTCAACCAGATCCGCCGCAACGGCACAGAAGCACAACGCCAGAAATACCTGCCCAGGCTGATCTCCGGCGACCACGTCGGGGCGCTGGCGATGTCCGAGCCGAATGCCGGCTCCGACGTCGTCTCGATGAAGCTGAAGGCCGAGAAAAAAGGCGACCGCTACGTGCTGAACGGTTCCAAGATGTGGATCACCAACGGCGGCGATGCCGACACGCTGGTCGTCTATGCCAAGACCGACATGGCGGCGGGCGCTCGTGGCATGACTGCCTTCATCGTCGAAAAGGGCTTCAAGGGGTTTTCCCACGGCACCCACCTCGACAAGCTGGGCATGCGTGGCTCGAACACTTTCCCGCTGTTTTTCGACGATTGCGAAGTACCGGAAGAAAACGTCCTCGGTGGCGTCGGCAATGGTACGAAGGTGCTGATGTCCGGCCTCGATTACGAGCGCGCCGTGCTGTGCGGCGGGCCGCTCGGCATCATGGCCGCCTGCATGGATGTCATCGTGCCCTTCCTGCACGAGCGCAAGCAGTTCGGCCAGGCGATCGGCGAATTCCAGCTGATGCAGGGCAAGGTCGCCGATCTCTATTCGACCTGGCAGGCGACCCGCGCCTATGTTTACGCCGTCGGCCGTGCCTGCGATGTAAGCGATCACTCACGTACCCTGCGCAAGGACGCCGCCGGGGCCATTCTCTACTCGGCCGAAAAGGCGACCTGGATGGCCGGCGAGGCGATCCAGGTGCTGGGCGGTGTCGGCTATACCAACGAGTACCCGGTCGGCCGCCTGTGGCGCGACGCCAAGCTCTACGAGATCGGGGCAGGCACCTCGGAAATCCGTAGAATGCTGATTGGCCGCGAACTCTTCGCCGAAACCGCTTGACATGCTCCCGCCGGCGCCCCCGGATCGGGACGCCGTAACCAGGAGCAATATCGCATGACCGTTACCCTGCGCACCCTTACCGCCAACGATGGCGCCGCCATCGAGCAGGTTCGCCAGTTTTTCCGCAACTATGCGGCCTGGCTCGGCGTCGACCTGTCCTACCAGAATTTCGACCAGGAAATGGCCTCGTTGCCCGGCGCCTACTCGACCCCACAAGGCCGCCTGTTCTTCGCCGAAGTGAATGGCCAGCCGGCGGGTTGTGTCGGTGTCCGTCCCTTGCCGAATAGCGACGGCGTCTGCGAAATGAAGCGCCTGTATGTAACACCGGAACAACGCGGTCATGGTGTCGGCGCCAAGCTGGCCGTCGCCGCGATCAAGGCCGCCAAGGAGATCGGCTATCGCAAGCTGATGCTCGACACCTTGCCCAACATGCGCATGGCCGTGAAGCTCTACCGCGAGCTCGGCTTTACCGAAGCGCCGGCCTACTACCAGACCCCGGTCGAAGGCACGATGTTCCTCGCGCTCGACCTGGAGAACTGGCGGGAGGAGGAAGTCCGCAACGAGAACCTCTCCCACCTGTTCGATTTCAACCGCGCCTGGGCCCGCCAGATGCGGGAAATCGATCCGACCTACTTCGAGAAACTGGCCCGCCTGCAAACCCCGGAACTGCTGTGGATCGGTTGCTCCGACTCGCGCGTCCCGGCCAACGAGATCGTCGGCCTGCTGCCGGGCGAGGTCTTCGTGCACCGCAACGTCGCCAACGTCGTCGTCCATACCGATCTCAACTGTCTGTCGGTGATCCAGTACGCGGTCGATGTGCTGAAAGTGAAACACATCATGGTCGTCGGCCACTACGGCTGCGGCGGTGTCGGTGCCGCACTGCAACGCGCCCGGGTCGGCATCGTCGACCTCTGGCTGCGTCATGTGCATGATGTACACAACAAGCATCTAGCCTGCGTCGACAGCCTGCCGGAAGCACAACGCCACGACCGCCTGTGCGAACTGAACGTGCTGGAGCAAGTGGTCAATGTCTGTCACAACCCGGTCGTCCAGGATGCCTGGCAGCGTGGCCAGCACCTGACCGTCCACGGCTGGATCTACGGCCTCAAGGATGGCCTGATGCACGATTTCGGCATCACCGTGCATCGTCCCGAAGATCTGCAATCGCGCTACGACGCCGCGCTGAAGGCGCTTGATGCTTAAGGCAAACAATCACCAGAAAGAGTCTCTACATGAATGATCCGATCGTCATCGTCTCTGCCGCCCGCACGCCAATGGGCAGCTTTCAGGGCGGATTTTCCGGGTTGACCGCGAACAATCTCGGCGCCGTTGCCATCAGGGCAGCCGTCGAACGCGCCGGCATCGACATCGCACTCGTCGAGGAAGTGCTGATGGGTTGCGTGCTGCCGGCTGGCCAGGGTCAGGCGCCGGCGCGCCAGGCGGCGCTGCAGGCCGGACTGCCGTTGTCCACCGCGTGCGCCACAATCAACAAGGTCTGCGGTTCGGCGATGAAGGCAACCATGCTCGGACACGACAGCATCGTCGCCGGCGCCTTTGATGTCGCCGTGGTCGGCGGCATGGAGTCGATGACCAACGCGCCCTACCTGTTGCCCAAGGCGCGCGGTGGCTACCGCCTCGGCCACGGCCAGGTCATCGACCACATGTTCATGGACGGCCTCGAAGACGCCTACAGCAAGGAAAACCGTGGCCGCCTGATGGGCACCTTCGCCGAGGA
>CAZGPO010000240.1:0-3727 GCA_964527745.1 uncultured Dechloromonas sp. | reverse complement strand
CCTCGTCAGTTTCATCGGCGCATTGCACTGGGGTTTTGCCATTCCCATGCCTCAACTTAGCGACAAGCAACGCTCGGCACTTTATATCTGGAGCGTCATCCCGGCTTTGATGGCATGGCCGGCACTTATGGTTTCACCAATTCTGGCCGGGCCACTGCTGGTCATCGCCTTCATTGCGCATTACGTCCAAGATCATCGCCTGTCTGGCCTGGTGGCGCTCCCCGACTGGTATTTGCCTTTGCGCTTTCGTCTGACCAGTGTCGCCTGCATTTGCCTAATTGCCGGGATTTACCCGTCGATCAAGGATTTCATGGCAACGACTTGAGGCAACAGCGATGAACCTCAGCCGGAAAATTCCCCCGTGATCACGGCCAAAGCTGATGCGCTGATCTTTCACGAAATCGAGCCCGTTTTTCGTTTTGTGGCGCTCGATTTCCCGAAAAATTACCCGCGCTGGTCGCCGGAAGTCAGCAATCTTGAGCCATTGACGGCCGGGCCGGTGCAACCCGGTTACCAGGCACGACAAATCCGAGTCGATCAAGGCCACAAGACCGATTCGATTTTTGAAGTCAGTGAAATGGTCGTCCAGCGTCGCGTCATTTTTCGTGGGGTCAATGCGCCCTATGTCTCGACCTACGAGTTTGAAGACCTCAAGGCATCGACGCGGCTCACCTTCACTTTTGAACTGCGCGAACTGGAACCACGTTTGCGACCCTTTGAAAAATTGATTCGCATCGCCCTTGACGATGGCGCAAAGCGTACCGTCAAACGGCTCAAATTACTGATCGAGCGGGAAATGCTTGATGACGACTAAGCACCGCCAAGCCAGCCCAGGCCAACCATCTCGCCCTGCAAAAATCTTGGAGCAATCATCATGTTCATAGCCAGCAAAGACGAAGGCATCATTCCGTATGTGCTGACGCAAATTCTTGATTCCTGCGTCAATGGCGTCACACTCTCCGACCCCGACCTTCCGGACAGCCCGCTGGTCTACGTCAATCGCGTCTTTGAAGAGATGTCGGGCTACTCCCAGGATGAAATGATCGGTCGAAACTGTCGTTTCCTTCAGGGCGAAGATCGTGACCAAGCAGCACTGGAATCCTTACGCAAGGCCATCGCGCAGCATCAGGCCTGTACCGTCACGCTGCGCAATTACCGCAAGAATGGTGAACTATTTCTTAACAAACTCTCGATCCGTCCGCTCGTCGATCGTGAGAACCGGGTGATCTACTACCTCGGCATCCAGTACGATCTCAGCCGTCAGCCTGAGGCAGGCGATGCAGCTGAGTTGGCCCTGCGTCTTTGAATACTCGCATGATTTTCCAGATCACTTTGCTGCTGCGCCGCCGGCGTTCACAGGGCGGCGGCCTCGTCCCCCCCCTGTGGCCCGGCAGCTGAAAGCTGTTGCATGCGAGTTCGGGCCAATCCCGCTGCTCGACGATCAGGCAGACAGATTGGTTGAGCGAGCGCACGGATACCTTGTCCGATTTGCTTGTCGAAGCGGTACCGTCGGGAGCGCATGACATGTTGAAAATGACCTTGAAAACCTTTTACGTCAGTTGCCTAGTGGTCAGCGCCGGGGTTGCCCTCGCCCTGGCCAGCCGCAAGCCCCCGGCCGAGCTAGCGACGCCAGCCTATTGCCAAACAGGCGGCAACTGGCTCTCGCTCGCCACGACGCAGCCCGAACCCGCCGGCATCCAGGATATCGTAGCCCATGCGGCCAAACAGGACGTGGTTCTGCTTGGCGAGCAGCACGACATTGAAGACCATCACCGCTGGCAACTGCAGATGTTGTCGGCCTTGCATGCGCGACGCCCGGAGATGGTCATCGGCTTCGAAATGTTCCCGCGCCGTGTCCAGCCGGTGCTCGACCAGTGGATTGCCGGTTCGCTGAGCGCCGAAGAGTTTTTGAAGCAGGCCGAATGGGACAAGGTATGGACCTTCCCGCCGCACATTTATATGCCCCTGTTTGAATTTGCGCGGATCAACAAAATCCCCATGCGGGCGCTCAATGTCGATAAAAGCCTGACGCGCCTGGTGGCGGAGAAAGGTTGGGAAAACGTCCCGGAAGAAGCCCGCGAAGGCATCGGCCGCCCCGCGCCAGCGCTCCCCGACTACCTGGAATTTTTGCGCGAGATGTATCGAATTCACGAAAAGAATTCAAACGCACTTGGCGGCAAGAAAGGCGAATCCCGTGATGCCGGTTTCAAGGGCTTCGTTGATAGCCAACTGACCTGGGATCGCGCCATGGCCGAGGCCTTGAGCCTGGAAGTCAGCCAGGATGGTCGCAAAAACCCGACCCTGGTGGTCGGCATCATGGGCAGCGGCCACATTCGTTACGGCCATGGCGTGCCACACCAGCTCAGCTATCTGGGCGTGCCCAAAGTCGCCAGCCTGCTGCCGGTGGCGCTGGACGGAGAATGCCTGCATCTTGAGGCCGGCCTGGCCACGGCCGTATTCACCATGCCCAACAAGCCCATGCCGCGGAGCGAACCGCCTCGCCTCGGCGTTACGCTGGAAGACGCGACGCAAGGCCTGAAAATCAGCGCCGTCGCCGCCGGCAGTCTGGCCGAAAAAACCGGGCTGCGCGCCGGCGACCGAATTGTTGAAATTGCCGGACGCCCGGCCAGCGGCAGTGGTGATGCGGTGGCAACCATCCGCCGTCAGCCACCCGGCACCTGGCTCCCGTTGCGCATTGCGCGGGGTGACAGCCAGCTTGACCTGACTGTCCAGTTTCCCCCACGGCCATGAGCTTCGTTCGTTGCCGCTACGCCGCCGGGGCCTTGCTCGGCCTGCTCTTCAATATTGCCAGCGCCTCCAGCGCGCCCGACCTGGTGCTGGATGTTTCACTCGATCCCCAATCCCGGCAGTTCAAGGCCGAAGCCGAGTTGCAGCCCAGCACGCGCACCTTCCGTTTTCTGCTCCATGAATCGCTGCGCGTGACCAGCGCCCGGGCCGGCGAACAAAATGCCAGCCTCGAGCCGGGCAGCGGCCCGAGGGGTTACCGGCAATGGAACATCCGTCTCTCCCAGCCCGGACAAAAACTGGTTATCCACTATGAAGGCCAGTTGCCGCCCCTGGAGCGCAATCGCGACCACCGCGGCGTGCTCGGCGGCATGCCGCCGATGGCAGCACCCGAAGGCAGTTTCCTGTCATCGGGCAGCGGCTGGTATCCACGCCCGGCCGACCTCTTCTCTTATCGGGTCAAGCTGGCCGTTCCTCACGGTCAACGCGCTTTAGTGGCCGGAAAACGGACCACCGAAACCTTGGCGTCAGGGGCCGGGGAAAGCTATCGGGCGAGCTTTGAATTCACCCAACCGAGCGATGGCATCGACCTGATGGTGGGACCATGGGTTGTGCGCGAAAAAATCGTGGCGCGCCCCGGGGAATCGCCACTCCACCTGCGCAGCTTCTTCCCGGCGGAGCTCGACGCCATGCCCGGCCTGGCGCAAGCCTATCTCGATGACACGGCAGCCTACATCGCGCGCTACAGCCGCGACATCGGCGCCTATCCGTACAGCGAGTTTTCCATCGTCGCCAGCCCGCTGCCCACCGGCTTCGGGATGCCGACGCTGACCTATCTCGGCGCCGAGGTTTTGCGCCTGCCCTTCATCCGCAAAACCTCGCTCGGCCATGAAATTTTGCACAACTGGTGGGGCAACGGCGTTTATGTCGATTACGAGCGCGGCAACTGGTCGGAAGGCCTGACCACCTTCATGGCCGACTA
>CAZGPO010000239.1:0-3831 GCA_964527745.1 uncultured Dechloromonas sp. | reverse complement strand
CTGGCCATGCTGCCGGTCGACCGGAATGCCGGCGGCGCCGGCGATGCCTGATCCGCGCAACAAGTTGAATAGCAGGGTTTCCGCCTGGTCGCCGCGGTGGTGTCCGAGCAGCAGCACGTCGTCGGCGCAGCGCGCAAATACCTCATAGCGTGCCGCACGCGCGGACGCTTCAAGGCCAAGGCCGCTGTTGCGGTCGACGGTGACTTGCTCGTGAGTCAACGAGACACCGAGGCGCCGGCAATAGTCGGTGCAGAAACTGGCCCAGTGATCGGCATTCGGCGACAGGCCATGATGAACGTGTATCGCCTGCAGGCGCTCGCCCAGGTCGAGCTCGGCCAGGATATGCAGGAGGACGACCGAGTCGCAGCCACCCGAAAGGCCGACTGTGAACCGCCCGTCAGTTGTTGTGCGGGCCGCGAGAAAGGCGGCGACCCGATCGGCAATCTTATTTGGAAGCTTGTTCCTTGAAGCGGCCATAACCCATGAGCCGCTCATAGCGGGTGGCAAGCAGTTCGCTGGTCGATAGTGTGGAAAGATTCTTGAGCGCATCGTGCAGCGCCTTTTTAAGCGTCTGCGCCATGGCCGCGTGATCGCGGTGGGCGCCGCCCAGTGGTTCGCTGACGATCTTGTCGATCAGCCCGAGCGTCTTAAGGCGCTGCGCCGTGATGCCCATGGTTTCGGCCGCCTCGGGCGCCTTTTCGGCGCTCTTCCACAGGATGGAGGCGCAACCTTCCGGCGAAATCACCGAGTAGGTCGAATATTGCAGCATCTGGACGACGTCGCCGACGGCAATGGCCAGCGCGCCGCCGGAACCGCCCTCGCCGATGATGGTGACGATCACCGGTACCTTCAGTTCGGCCATCACGTAGAGATTGCGGCCGATCGCCTCGGACTGTCCACGCTCCTCGGCGTCGATGCCGGGATAGGCACCGGGCGTGTCGACGAAGGTCATCACCGGCAGGCCGAATTTTTCGGCCAGTTTCATCAGGCGCAAGGCCTTGCGATAGCCTTCCGGACGCGGCATGCCGAAATTGCGCAGGATCTTTTCCTTGGTGTCGCGCCCCTTCTGGTGGCCGATGACCATCACCGGCTGGTCATTGAAGCGGGCCAGCCCGCCGACGATGGCGTGATCGTCGGCAAAGGCACGATCGCCGTGGAGTTCCTCGAAGTCGGTGAAGATCAGCGACAGGTAATCCAGCGTGTACGGCCGTTGCGGGTGGCGCGCTACCTGGGAAATCTGCCATGGTGTCAGCTTGCTATAGATGTCCTTGGTCAGTTGCGCGCTTTTCTTTTGCAGGCGCTCGATTTCTTCGGCGATATCGACAGCGGAATCATCCTGGACAAAACGCAATTCCTCGATCTTGGATTCGAGGTCGGCGATCAACTGTTCGAAGTCGAGGAAGCTGGTTTTCATGGACAACCTGTTTTCTAAAGTGGCGTGTATTTTAACTCAAAGCCCGAAACGGCTGCCTCAATACTCGACCGGTAACGGGTCAAGGCTGCGCCATAAATACCAGGTCGCCACCGAGCGCCAGGGACGCCAGCGTTCGCCGAATTCGGCGAGGGTCTTGCGCGGTTGGCGGGCGCCGCCGAAGTAGCGTTCGCAGACTGCCCGCTGCAGGCCGAGATCGTCGAGCGGGAAGACGTCCGGGCGCAACTGGTTGAAGATCAGGAACATCTCGGCGGTCCAGCGGCCGATGCCGCGCACCTCGGTCAGCGCGGCGATCACCGCTTCGTCGTCGAGTTCGGCCCAGGCTGCCGGAGCGAGCCGGCCGCTGACGAAATGCGCCGCCAGATCGGTCACGTATTCGCGCTTGCGCTGCGACAAACCACAATTGGCAAGGCCTTCCGCACCAACCGCCAGCACGGCTTGCGGGACGACTTCTCCGACCGTTGCGATGAAGCGAGCCCAAACCGAATCCGCCGCTTTGACTGAAATCTGCTGGCCGACGATCGAGCGCGCCAGTGTGGCGAACGGGTCGCCGCGCGAGGCCAGCCCCAGCCCGACGTAACGTCCGACCAGTTCGCCCATGCGCTCGTCGCTCGCTGCCAGTTCGGATGAGGCCAGTTGCCAGTAGGAGGGAAGCATTGCGGTCCCGGTTGAAAATTTGGCAAAAATTCGCGGTCGACCGCGCCAGTTGTTGCGGGCGCCGCGGAGTCAGCCGTATTTGCCGCTCAGGAAGGGATTGTGGCGGCGTTCTTCGCCGAGGGTGGACATCGGCCCGTGCCCGGGAATGAATTCGACATCGTCGCCGAGCGGAAACAGTATTTCCTTGATCGAGCGGATCAGCGTGTCGTAGTCGCCGCGCGGAAAGTCGGTGCGGCCGATCGAACCCTGGAACAGCACGTCGCCAACCTGCGCCAGCCGCTGCGGCCGGTTGAAAAATACGATGTGGCCGGGCGTGTGGCCGGGGCAATGCAGAACTTCGAGTTCGACCTCGCCGAAATGCACCTTGTCGCCGGCTTGCAGCCAGCGGTCCGGTTCGAAACTTTGCACCGGTGGAAAGCCGAACATCGAGCTTTGCCGCGGCATGCCTTCGATCCAGAAACGGTCCTCCTCGTGAGGCCCTTCGATCGGGATGCCGGTTCGTTCGGCCAGTTCGGCGACCCCGCCGGCATGGTCGATATGGCCATGGGTAACGAGAATCTTCGTCGGGATTAGTTGTTCCTGCGCCAGGATTTCGAGGATGCGGTCGATGTCGCCGCCGGGATCGATGATCGCCGCCTGGCGGGTCTTTTCGCACCAGAAAACGGTACAGTTCTGCTCGAAGGGCGTAACGGGAATGATGGTGTAGCGCATGGCGTGCCGCATTAAACTGAGTGGCGGCAATTATCGCACGCTGAGCAATTGCCTAGCCGCAATAGCGGAGGTTGGACCAGTCGAGCAGTAGCTCTGGCATCTGGTAGGAGACGAATATGAGGGCCAGCAGCAGGGTTGCCAGCGCGATGCCGACTCCGGCGAGGAACCAGCGCCAGTTCGGCTTCATGCCGGCACCGCCTGGCGCGCCAGCGGCTTTTCGTTGATCGGCCACGAGCAGAGCGCGGCAACGATCGAGAGGCCGATGGCGATTAGCCAGGCCAGCAGATAGGATCCGGTTTCGTCGAAGATCCGTCCACCCAGCCAGACGCCGAGGAAGGCGCCGAGTTGGTGGCCGAGAAAGACGACGCCGGTCAGCATCGACATGTAGCGCAGGCCGAAGATCTGGGCGATCAGACCGTTGGTCAGCGGCACCGTGCCGAGCCACAGCAGGCCCATCGCGGCGGCGAAAATCCAGACCGTTGCGGTCGACAGCGGAAACAGTAGAAAAATCGCGATCGCTACGGCGCGTAGCGCATAGATGATGGCCAGCAGGTTTTTCTTGCTGTAGCGCCCGCCGCCCCAGCCGAAGAAGAACGAGCCGAAAATATTGAAAAGACCGATCAGTGCCACCGCGGTCATGCCGATATTGGCCGAGAAACCGGCGTCGACGACGAATGATGGTAGGTGCAGCATGATGAACGCGGTCTGGAATCCGCACACGAAATAGCCCCAGAACAGGTAATGAAAGCTCCTTTCGCCGCCCGCTTCGCGCAGTGCCTGGGCGACAGACTGGCCGGTGCCCGCTGACGGCTTGTGCCCGTCGGCCATGGCGTAGGCGAGCGGCGCGATCAGCCCGACACCGGCGGCGAGCAGTACCAGCGCGCTTTGCCAGCCGTAGGTCGAGATCAGCATCTGGCCGACCGGCAGCACGCCAAATTGCCCGAAGGAGCCACACATAAATTCCAGGGCCAGTGGAGGACCATAGGCCGGTATACGTATACGGGGCAGTTGACATGCGTTGACCAACTAGC
>CAZGPO010000238.1:0-3832 GCA_964527745.1 uncultured Dechloromonas sp. | reverse complement strand
ACCAGCGGAATGCGCGATGGACAGACGTAGGAGCAGCAACCGCATTCGATGCAGTCGAAGATGTGATACTCCTGCGTCTTGCCGAAATTTTTCGCACGGGCAAACCAGTACAACTCGAACGGCTGCAATTCGTGCGGGCAGGCTTCGGCGCAAGCGCCGCAGCGGATGCACGGCATTTCCGGCGCCTTGGGCGGAAACAGACGCTCGGTATGGGCGATCAGGCAATTTGTCGCCTTGACCACCGGGGCGTGCATGTCGGGGACCAGAAAGCCCATCATCGGCCCGCCCATGATGATGCCGTCGGTGTCCGGATGCGGCTGCGCCAGGTCGAGCAATTCGTTCATCGGCGTACCGAACAGGACTTCATAGTTGCGCGGTGCGTGGACGTTGCCGCTGACCGTGATGATGCGCGAGACGACTGGCTCGCCATGAGCGATGGCGCGCCAGGCGGTGTAGGCGGTAGCGACGTTGAAGCACTGGACGCCTAGATCGGTCGAGCGCTTGGAGGCCGGTACTTCCTTGCCGGTCAGGGAGCGGATCAGCTGCTTGGCGCCGCCGGCCGGGTAACGCGTCGGCACCTGGACGACGAGGAACGGCTCGTTCAGTGCAGTGATCGCGGCGCGCATCGCGGCGGCGGCTTCCGGCTTGTTGTCCTCGATACCGATCAGCACTTTTTTCGGCTGCAGCAGGTCGCGGAAGATGCCGGTGCCGCGCACGATTTCCTCGGCGCGTTCGCGCATCAGCAGGTCGTCGCAGGTGATGAATGGCTCGCACTCGGCGCCGTTGATGACCAGTTCTCCCATCTCCACTGTTTTCGAGGCAGTCAGCTTGCCGTGGGTCGGGAAGACCGCGCCGCCGAGGCCGACGACGCCGGCCTGACGCAAGTGTTCGCGCACCGCTTCCGGGGTCATGGCGGCGTAGTCGAGCGGACCGTGCTCGATCCATTCGTCCTTGCCGTCGGGTTCGATGACGACGCACAGTGCATCGAGGCCGGACGGGTGCGGCTGGACGTGCATCGCCACTGCGGTCACGGTGCCCGAGGTCGGTGCATGAACGGCAGCCGAAATCCAGCCGTCGGCTTCGCCGATCAACTGGCCCTTGAGCACTCTTTCGCCGGCCTCAACAACTGGGCGCGGCATGCCACCGATGCTCTGGTGCAGCGGCACGATGAGGCGCGACGGCAGTGGCATCAGGGCAATCGGCAGGCCGGTCGATTCGTTCTTGTGGGTCGGCGGCTTGACGCCACCCTTGAACTTGAACAGGTTCATTACCATCAGGCGGCCTCTTGCAGCGGCGGGCGCTTGGCCGATTCGGTCTTGATTTCGATGACCGGGTATTTCCATTTCCAGTTGTCAATGTTCTCGCCGACCGGCTCCATGCGGATGCATTCGACCGGGCACGGCGGCAGGCACAGTTCGCAGCCGGTGCACAGCGGGCCGATGATGGTGTGCATCTGCTTGGCGGCGCCGACGATGGCATCGACCGGGCAGGCCTGGATGCACAGCGTGCAGCCGATGCAGGTGTTCTCGTCGATGATGGCGACCTGCTTCGGCTTTTCCTCGGCATCGAGCGGCTTGACCTCGCGGCCGAGCAGGTCGGCCAGCTTTTGCACGCCTTCCATGCCGCCCGGCGGGCAAAGGTTGATGTCGGCCTCGCCCTTGGCGATCGCTTCGGCGTAGGGCTTGCAGCCGGGATAGCCGCACTGGCCGCATTGCGTCTGCGGCAGGATGCCCTCGATCTTCTCGACCAGCGGATTGCCCTCGACCTTGAACTTGATCGACGCAAAGCCGAGTGCGGCACCGAGGACGAGGGCGCCGAGAGCCATGATGGCGATGGCGAGCAGGAGTTCCATTACTGGTACCTGTCCAGACCAGCGAAGCCCATGAAAGCCAGCGCCATCAGGCCGGCGGTAACCATCGCGATGGCGACGCCGCGGAAATGCACCGGCACGTCGGCACCTTCGATGCGCTCGCGGATGCCGGAAAAGAGGATCAGCACCAGCGAAAATCCGATCGCGCTGCCGGCGCCGAAGAGCAGCGATTCGACGAAATTGTTGCCGTTGGCGATGTTGAGCAGCGGCACCCCGAGCACCGCGCAATTGGTCGTGATCAGCGGCAGGTAGATGCCCAACGTCTGCTGCAGCGTCGGCGAGGTCTTGGCGATGACCATCTCGGTCAACTGGACGATGGCCGCGATGGTGACGATGAAGGACAACGTGCGCAGGTACTCGAGCCCGAAGGGCAGGAGCAGGTAATGGTCGATGATGTAGCTCGCCCCGGTCGCCATGGTCAGCACGAAAGTCGTGGCGGCGCCCATGCCGTAAGCGGTCTCCAGTTTCTTGGAAACACCCATGAAGGGGCAAAGCCCGAGAATCTTCACCAGCACGACGTTGTTGACCAGCACCGCGCCGACGAGGATGAAAAGGTAGTGGCTCATGAATTAGGGGCAGTCGGGGCCTATATTATCCAGCAATGATGCAGTGCGAACAACCGCAATGGAAATAAGGATTTAGCCCCTTTTCTTCAACACGTTGGCCAGTGTTTCGGCGACTTCGCCGACCAGATCCGGGCCGCGATAAATGAAGCCGCTGTAGAACTGCACCAGGCTCGCTCCGGCGCGAACCTTTTCGGCGGCGTCGGCACCGCTCATGATGCCGCCGACGCCGATGATCGGCAGTTCACCGGCGAGCGCGATCGCCAGTTTTTTCAGGACATCCGTGGATTTGCGGAACACCGGCGCCCCCGAAAGCCCGCCAGTTTCGTTGGCGTTGGGCATCCCCTCGACGCCCGCGCGCGACAGCGTGGTGTTGGTGGCGATGACGCCGTCCATGCGGTGGCGGCGCAGGGCATCGGCAATCGCCGTGATCTGCGCGTCGTCGAGGTCGGGCGCGATCTTGAGCGCCAGCGGCACGTATTTGCCGTGCTGATTGGCCAGTTGCTCCTGGCGCGCCTTCAGTTGCGACAGCAGGTCTTCGAGGGCGTCGTCGTTCTGCAGCTCGCGCAGGTTCTTGGTGTTCGGCGACGAAATGTTGACCGCGATGTAGCTGGCGTCGTTGTACACCTTGTTCAGGCAGATCAGGTAATCGTCGACGGCATGTTCGATCGGCGTCGACGCGTTCTTGCCGATATTGATGCCGAGGATGCCGCCGTTTTTCGGGAATTCGGCGGCGCGCACGTTTTCCAGCAGCCGGTCGACGCCGGCGTTGTTGAAACCCATGCGGTTGATGATGCCCTGCGCTTCCGGGATGCGGAACAGACGCGGCCGCGGGTTGCCGTCCTGTGGCTTGGGCGTGATGGTGCCGATTTCGAGAAAACCGAAACCGAGGCGCGCCAGTCCGTCGATATGATCGCCGTTCTTGTCGAGGCCGGCGGCAATACCGACCGGATTGGGGAATTTCAGACCCATGACGTCGACCGGGCAGGGCGTTACCGGCTTGGCCAGCGCACAGGCCAGGCCGCTCGCGTTGAGGAGGTCGATACCGCCCATGCCGATGCCGTGGGCGGCTTCGGCGTCGAGGGCGAAGAAGAATTTGCGGATCAGTGGATAGAGCATGGTGGCGCGATTTTACCGCAATGCAGCAAGGCGCCATGCGCGAGATTGCTTTCCTGATCGCGTTCCATTTGCACCACGAGTATCTTGCCGGTCATCTCCGGCAACAATCTGTAACAGCTTGCACTGCTCAAGGCAGGCTAAACTACGCGCCCATGACAAAGCTGTCGTTATTACCCGCCCTCGCAATGCTCGTCTGTCTGGCCGCGCCGGTTCGCGCCGCCAGCCTCGACGACCCGTTCGCGACTGATGCTCTGGCACCGCCGCGGCCGTCACCGCAGGC
>CAZGPO010000237.1:0-3835 GCA_964527745.1 uncultured Dechloromonas sp. | reverse complement strand
GGCCTTGGTGCTGATTTCCCATAGTTTGCGCCGCCGCGATCCCTGAGTTGCAGATGCCGGTTGAGGATATGACGGCATTCGGGACACTCCCGGGGGCTTTGGCGCAGTGGCGAGGGCGGCGGTGGCGAAGCGAAACGGTGGCTGGGTCATTCAACGCTCCTGCCGATAGTCGCCCTGGCTCAGGCGGTTGCTGGCCCGTTCGCACAGCGCGCGGGTGTCGTCATCGATCTCCGGCGCGGCGCACAGGCGGTCAAGGATACGGGCAGCGTTGAGTGCGGAATGCGGACAGCCGCTCTCGTCATGGATCAGGATCAGGCTGAGGGCGCCGGCCCAGAGTTCGGGAGACGGCATCATCAGCGCGAGACGGCGCCCAAGATGCACCAGAGCAGGGTGCCGACAATGGAGACGTTGAATACAAGTGAGCGCATAACCATTCCTTTTATTAAGAATGATTCGCATTTTATTCGAGAGCGAATTTCTTGTAAATAGGAATTATTCGTATTTATAGAAATGTGATTTACAAGGGGTACCGTCACCTGCAGGGTCGGTGACATAAAAAAACCACGGTTCGATCCGTGGTTTGAGGTGCTCCCTTGCAGCATTCGCTCAGGTGTCGCTGAACTTCCTTTTCTTGAACGTACGGTCGCCGGCACCATCCGGGCGACCTTCATCCGGGCGCAGGTTGATCGGCACGCCGCGAACCCGGGTGCGCCGCAAGGCGTTTTCGGCTTCCTTTGGCATGCCGGCGGGCAGTTCGACGGTGCTCGATTCGTCGTAGAGGCCGATGCGCCCGATGAAGCGGCTTTCGATGCCGGCTTCGTTGGCAATGGCGCCGACGATGTCCTTGACCTGCACGCCATGATCGCGGCCGACATCGATGCGGTAGCGCACCATGTCGCCAGCCGGCGCGGCACGGCGCGGCTTGTCGTCAAAGCGCGGCTTGTCGTCAAAGCGGGGTTTGTCTTCGAAGCGTGGCTTGTCGCCGCGACCTTCAAAACGCGGACGCTCGCCACGGTCTTCAAAGCGCGGCTTGCTGTCACGCTCGCCGAAGCTGCCGGGACGACCCGCGGGGGCCGAACGGGCCGGTGGCGGATCCTCGCCGACGATCTGCAAGGGCTTGCCTTCCTGGGCCATCATGGCCAATGCGGCGGCGACTTCCTCGGCGCCGACGTTCTGTTCCTCGGCGATCTGCGAGACGATGTTGGCGAAGAAATCGAGGCCTTCGGCGTTGAGCACCTCGGCGACTTTTTCCTTGAAATCGTTGACCCGCTTGTTGGTCACGTCGGCCCGGCTGGGCAGGGTCAGCGGCGCGATCGGCTGGCGAGTGGCGCGTTCGATGGTGCGCAGCATGCGGATTTCGCGCGGCGCGACGAACAGGATGGCGTTGCCGGTACGGCCGGCGCGGCCGGTGCGGCCGATGCGGTGCACATAGGCTTCGGTGTCGTAGGGAATGTCGTAATTGACGACGTGGCTGACGCGCGGCACGTCGATGCCGCGGGCGGCGACGTCGGTGGCGATGACGATATCCAGCGCGCCGGACTTCAACTGATCGATGACGCGTTCGCGCATCTGCTGGTTGAGGTCGCCGTTCAGCGCGGCGGCGGCATAACCGCGGGCAGCCAGTTTGTCGGCAAGTTCGACGGTAGCCGTCTTGGTGCGGACGAAGATGATGGCGGCGTCGAAGTCTTCCTCGACTTCGAGGATGCGGGTCAGGGCGTCCAGCTTGTGCATGCCGGAAACCTGCCAGTAAACCTGACGAATGGCGGCAACCGTGGCGGTCGCCGACTTGATCTTGATCTCGCGCGGCTCGACCAGATATTTCTGCGCGACGCGCCGGATCTGTTCCGGCATGGTGGCCGAGAACAGCGCGGTCTGGTGGGTTTCCGGCGTGCGTTCGAGAATCCATTCAACGTCGTCGATGAAGCCCATGCGCAGCATTTCGTCGGCTTCGTCGAGGACGAGGGTCTTCAGGTGGTCGAGATTGAGCGTCTTGCGCTCCAGATGGTCCATGACGCGACCCGGCGTGCCGACGATGATGTGCGCGCCGCGCGACAATTGCTTCAACTGGATGGTGTAGCTTTGGCCACCGTAGATCGGCAACACATGGAAGCCGGGCATGTTGTGGGCATAGCTTTGCAGCGCCTCGGCGACCTGGATCGCCAGTTCGCGGGTCGGGGTCAGGACCAGCGCCTGCGGCTTGGCAACCTTGACGTCGATCTGTTCCATCAGCGGCAGCGCGAAGGCGGCGGTCTTGCCGGTGCCGGTCTGCGCCTGGCCGATGATGTCGCGGCCGCCGAGCAGGATGGGGATGCACTGGGCCTGGATCGGTGACGGGGTTTCGTAGCCGATATCGGCCAGTGTTTTGAGGAGTGAGTCGCTTAAGCCGAGGTCGGCGAAGCTCAGAGTGCTGGAAGCCTCTGTGGTTGACATGCTGTTCCTTTCATCGTCGCTTATTGCTTTGTGCGGCTTGCGACGGATTGGCCCGATGGTCGGGCGGCCTGAGTTCCCCGATGCAGCCTGACCGGGGGCGAATCAATGTGGTTAACCTGCAAACAGAAGACGGGGGCTGCTCAGAAGACCTGCGGGCGATGCGTCAACGCATTGAATTTATTAGTTTACCCTAATTTGTGCAGAGCTGCCAGCTCGGCGCGGGTAAAACCGGCTGCCAGCCGGGCGGTTTCATTCATCGGCGTGATCGGACGCGGTGCCTTGTGTTGCTTAAGCAACTCCCGGAATGTCTGCTCCGGTTCAAGTCCGCGCGCGGCGCACAGGATGCGAAACCAGCGGTCGCCGAGTCCGACATGGCCGATTTCGTCGCGCAGGATGATGTCGAGCGCGCGCGCCGATTCGCAGTCGCCGGCCTGTTCCAGCCGTTTCTGGATCGGCGGCGTCGCATCGAGGCCGCGCGCTTCGAGCAGGCGCGGCACCAGCGCCATGCGTTCCAGGACGTCGTGGCTGGTCCGTTCGGCCATTTCCCAGAGGCCGGCATGGGCGGGAAAATCGCCGTAATCATGGCCGAGCGCCTGCAGACGCTCGCGCAGCAGGGTGAAATGATCGGCCTCTTCGGCGGCGACACCGATCCAGTCGGCGTAGTATGCCTTCGGCATGCCACGAAAGCGGGCCGCATGATCGAGCGCCAGGTTGATGGCCGAGAATTCGATATGGACGATGGCATGGAGGAGGCGGGCTCGTCCATCGACGGTGACCGGACTGCGCTGCGGGACGTTTTTGGGCGGGACGAGCAGTGGCCGCTCCGGAATGCCGCAGATCAGGTCGACCGGCGTCGGGTCCTGCCAGTCGAGTTGGCCGGCCTGCCAGTCGGCGGCGACGGTTGCGGTCAACGCCAGTTTGAGCCCGATTTCCCGGGCAGCGAGTGCTGCCGCGAGCGCTGTGAATAGCGATTGGCTCATGGCGCCGGGTTGGTGTAGCGCAGGTGGATGGCGTCGATTTCCGTCAGTACTTCGTCGGAAATCAAAGCATTGGTGGCGGGCAGTGTTTCCTTGAGTTGTGCCAGCGACGAAGCGCCGATGATGGTGCTGCTGACAAACCAGCGCGAACGCGCGAAGCCGAGCGCCAGTTGCGACAGGCTCAGGCCGTGCTTTTTGGCCAGCGCGGCGTAGGCGGTGACGGCGGGGATCACGTTGGGTTTGCCGTAACGCTGGCCAAAGCTCGGCCACAGCGTCAGGCGGCCGGACGCTGCCGGATCGGCGAGGTATTTGCCGGTGAGGTGACCGAAGGCCAGCGCCGAATAGGCGAGCAGTCCGACCTCTTCGCGGTGGCAGACTTCGGCGAGCGCGGTTTCGAAGGTCCGGTTGAGCAGGCTGTAGGCATTCTG
>CAZGPO010000236.1:0-3844 GCA_964527745.1 uncultured Dechloromonas sp. | reverse complement strand
CGCTGGCGCTGGCCGCCGGAAAGCTGGTCGGGCCGGTGATCGGCGCGATTTTCCAGGCCGAAACCGGCGAGCGCCTTGGCGACGCGGGCATTGCGCTCCCTGGCCGGGATGCCGGCGAGGGTCATCGGCAACGCGATGTTCTCGGCGGCGGTCAGGCGCGGCACCAGATGGAAACTCTGGAAGACGAAGCCGATCCGCTCGCTGCGCACGCGCGCCTGCTCGTCGGGCGACAGCGTCGTCACATCGCGCCCTTCGAGCAGATAAGAACCGGCGTTCGGACGGTCAAGCAGGCCGAGCAGGTTGAGCAGCGTCGACTTGCCGGAGCCGGACGGCCCCATCACCGCCACGTATTCGCCGTTGTCGATGCGCAAATCCAGCCCGGCCAGCGCGTGGACCGTGGTGTCGCCGAGCTGGAATATGCGCTCGATGCCCTTCAGTTCGATCAGCGCCATGCGCTTACCTGGCCCTGGTCTTGTCGTCGGGCGTTACCTTGGCGCCGGCCTTGACACCTTCCTTTTCGAGCGAGGTGACGATGCGGTCGCCGGCAGCCAGGCCTTCGAGCACCTCGGTAAATTCCCAGTTGGCCAGCCCGGCCTTGATCTTGCGATCCTCCAGCTTGCCGCTGTCGGGGTTGAACAGCAGCACCTTGCCGCCTTCCTGGATCGCCGCCGTCGGAATGCGCAGCACATTTTCGCGACCGTCGAGAATGATCTCGACGTCCGCGCTGTAGCCGACCAGCAGCTTGCCGGTGGTTTCAGGCTGCACGAAATCAACTTCGACATCGACCGTGCGCGCCTGCTTTTCGACGGCGGAAACATAGGGTGCGACGCGCCGCACCTTGCCGGGGATGACCTTGCCCGGCAGCGCGTCGAGCGTGACCCGCACCGGCTGGCCGACGCTGATCTTCGGGGCATCGACTTCGTCCATCGGCGCCTTGACGTAGAGGCAGGAATCGTCGATCAGGTCGATGGCCGGCGGCGTCGGCACGCCGGGCGGCGACGGCGTCGAATACTCACCCAGCTCACCGACGATCTTCGCCACCGTGCCGTCGAACGGCGCATAGAGCGCGACGCGGCCCTGCTCGACGCGGGTCGCCTTGAGCTTGGCCTCGGCCTGGGCGACATCGGCCTTGGCCGTGTTGCAACTGGCACGGCGCACTTCGGCCTCGGTCCGCGCGGCATCTTCCTTGCTGGTCGAAACGAAGCCTTTGGCGCGCAGTTCGGACTGTCTTTTTGCCTCTTTTTCGGCGTTGACCGCAGCGATGCAGGCTTCGTCCACCCGGCGCCCGGCCAGCGCGATCTGCGCCTGGGCCAGCGCCGCCTGCGCCTGCTGATCATCGTTCCACAGCTTGAGCAGCAATTGCCCCTTCTTGACCCGGTCGCCCTCCTTGACCCCGAGGTATTCGATACGGCCGCCGATGATGGTCGACAGCTTCGTGCGCAGGCAGGCCTCGACGGTGCCGGCCCGGGTGTTGGCAAGGGTCGCCTCGACCATGCCGGTGGCGACTTCCTTGAGTACCACGGGAATCGGTTTTGTGCGGTTGAACCAGGCGAAGGCGAGGCCGAGCAAGGCAATGATGACGACGATGAGCGCAATGCGGCGCATGGGATTTCCTCAACGAAAAACAGGGCGTCGGGGGCGCCCCCAGGGGCGTTGCCGACGTAGTTCTATTTTCGCTTATCCTGAGTCATAACCGAAGGGCTGGAGAGAAACAGTTCCGGATCAACCGGCGTATTGTTGAGAATGACCGCCCAGTGCAGGTGCGCACCGGTGACCCGGCCAGTGGCGCCGGCCGCCCCGAGAATCTCGCCCTGCCTGACCGCCTGCCCGGCGCGCACGTCGATTCGTGACATGTGCATGTAGGCGGTGACCAGGCCCTGGCCGTGGTCGACGAAAACCGTGTTGCCGTTGAAAAAATAGTCCCCGGTATTGGCGACGACGCCGGCAGCCGGCGCCCTGATCGGGGCCCCGCTGCCGACAGCGACATCGAGCCCGGCATGCGGATTGCGCGGCTGGCCGTTGAAGATGCGGCGCAGGCCGAAGCGTGACGACAGCGGACCGCCGGCCGGCAGCAGGAAATCCGTTTGCGGTGCCGGCGTGCTGAAACGTTTCTTGATTTCAGCCGTGACCGCCTGCTCGCGTTCGATGCGCACAAGATCGTCCGGATCTGGATCGACCTGGCGTTTGTTCTTGATGATCAGGCGCTGTTCGGGGTAATTCTTGGGCCGGATCGACACATTTCTGACGGTTGCGGTCGACTCGGAAAACACGCTGATTTCCAGTTCGCCGGGCAGCGTATCGAGCGGGATGCCGAGCAGCGCGAACCAGCGCCCCCGGTCGGCGATCACGGCCAGCGGCTGTTCGCCCCGGCGGGCGGTCGGTGCCGGCTGGCTGGCTGGGCCGAGGTCGATGACAGCGACACCACCGGGCACCGGCGCGTTCTTCGGCAGGGCGCCAGCGGTTGCCGTGTAGCCCAGCGCGAGTGCCACGAGCAAGACGTAAAACGGCTTCATGGCCCCCCCCGGGCCGCCCACCACAAGCGCAGACGCAGGCCGATTTCGCTGGTGTAGCCAACCGAAACGAAGCTGATGTCGCCGGCCGGGTCGATGATGGCGAAGGCCGGCGTGCCGGGCAGTCCATAGCGGCGGAGAATTTCCGCGTGCGGATCGACGACCGTCGACCAGCGATAGCCCTTTTCGCGCATCACCCTGGCGACCTGGCCCGCATCGCCGGACTGGATGGCGATGCTGGTCACCGGCCAGTCGGTGGCGATATTGCTGACATTGCTGGCGGTGGTCTTGCAGATCGGGCACCATTCGGCCCAAAAATAGAGCAGCAGCGGCCGCCCCGGATGTTCGGCGCGCCAGTCGGCCAGCACGAACGGCCGGCCATCGACCAGCGTGCCGACAAAGTTCGGTGCCGGCCCGCGCGCGGCGTCGCGCGCCTGCCAGAGCTGGACGCCGATGACGATGGCGACAAAAATCGCCGCTTCGAACACCCAGCGGCGCCAGCGCGGCGCTGGTAGTTTTTCGCTTCTCGGTATTGCTTCGTTATCGCTCAAAAGCTTACAGCGTCGCTGCCTTGAAGGTGTTGCACTGGTTGATATCGCCCGTCTCGAAACCGCGCTTGAACCAGCGCACGCGCTGTTCCGAACTGCCGTGGGTGAAGCTTTCCGGGACGATGCGCCCCTGCGCCTGTTGCTGCAGGCGATCGTCGCCGATCGCCGAGGCCGCCTTCAGCGCCGCTTCGAGATCGCCCGGTTCGAGCACGCCTTTCATCGTATCGGTGCGCTTGCCCCAGACGCCGGCCAGACAGTCGGCCTGCAATTCCAGGCGCACCGACAGCGCGTTGGCCTCGGCCTTGCTTGCCCGCTGCCGAGCCTGATTGACCTTGTCGGCGATGCCGAGCTGGTTCTGCACATGATGGCCAACCTCGTGCGCGACGACGTAGGCCTGGGCGAATTCGCCCGGCGCCCTGAAGCGTTCCTTCAACTCGCGGAAGAAAGTCAGGTCGATGTAAACCTTCTGGTCGCCCGGGCAGTAGAACGGCCCCATCGCCGACTGGCCGGTGCCGCAGGCGGTCGGCGTCATCCCGGAGAAGAGCACCAGCTTGGGTTCGACGTATTGCTTGCCGCTGGCGCGGAATACGTCGTTCCAGGTGTCTTCGGTCGACGCCAGCACCTTCGAGACGAAGATCGCCGTTTCGTCGGTGGCCGGCGGCTTGTGCGCGGACGGCGCGCTTTGCTCGATGGTCGGCATGCCGCCACCACCGCTCAGCATGCTGAGTACGCAGCGAGGACCGCCGACCCGTCAACCTCACCCTCACCCTGGACACCAGCGGATCG
>CAZGPO010000235.1:0-3850 GCA_964527745.1 uncultured Dechloromonas sp. | reverse complement strand
ACGGTCATGGAGAAATTCGCCGAGGGAACCAAGACAGCGATCGGCGGCGCCCTGCTGGCGACCATGAATACCGCTTCCGAGTATGGCTTCGGGGCGGTCATCGCTGCCTTGCCCGGCTTTCTTTTCATCGCCGATGCCTTGCGCGCCATTCCGAATCCGCTGGTCAATGAGGCGATCACCGTTACCGTGCTGGCCGGTATTACCGGCTCGGCTTCCGGCGGCATGGGGATCGCGCTGGCGGCCATGTCCGAAACCTTCATCGCCAATGCCCACGCAGCGGGAATTCCGCTGGAAGTCTTCCACCGCGTGGCGTCGATGGCTTCCGGCGGCATGGATACGCTGCCGCATAATGGCGCGGTGATCACACTGCTGGCCGTGACCGGATTGACCCATCGCCAGTCCTACAAGGATATTTTCACGATCACGGTGATCAAGACCCTGGCCGTGTTCGTCGTGATCGGCACCTATTACCTGACCGGCATCGTTTGAGTGTCAGCGGTTAAAGAATTTTCAGGAGACAGGAATGCCCGCTACAAAACACCCCATGGACTCATCACTCCGCGCCTCGGATACCGGCAAGGTGGTTTCGGCCCGTGATGCGGTACGCCTGATCCGTGACGGCGATACGGTTGCCACTGGCGGTTTCGTCGGCATCGGCTTTGCCGAAAATATCGCGGTTGCGCTTGAAGCGCTTTTTCTCGAGAGCGAGGAACAAGATGTGCATGGCCTCGGCAGCCCGCGCAACCTGACGCTGGTTTATGCGGCCGGTCAGGGCGACGGCAAGGAACGCGGACTCAATCATCTGGGACACGACGGCCTGGTTGCACGTGTCATCGGCGGACACTGGGGGCTGGTGCCGAAGCTGCAGCAACTGGCCGTCGCCAATCGAATCGAGGCCTACAACCTGCCGCAGGGTGTGATCACCCATCTCTTTCGCGACATCGCCGCCGGCAAGCCTGGCACCCTTACGCGGGTGGGGCTTGGCACCTTTGTCGACCCGCGCTTCGGGGGGGGCAAGCTCAATGACAGGACGACGACGGACGTCGTTCGGCTGATGGAAATCGACGGTGAGGAATATCTCTTCTACAAGGCATTCCCGATCAATGTCGGCATCATTCGCGGAACGACCGCCGATCCTGACGGCAATATCACGATGGAGAAGGAGGCGCTGACGCTCGAAGCACAGGCGATCGCGATGGCGGCACACAATTCGGGTGGCACCGTGATCGTTCAGGTCGAGCGTATCGCCGAGCGCGGCACGCTGAACCCGCGCCAGGTCAAGATACCCGGGATCATGGTCGATTGTGTGGTGGTCGCCGAAAAGGCCGACTACCACATGCAGACTTTCAGCGAACCCTACAGCGCGGCGTTTGCCGGGGAGATCAAGGTGCCGATGTCGGCGATCGCCGCGATGCCGATGAGCGAGCGCAAGATCATCGCTCGCCGCGCAGCGTTCGAATTGAAGGCGAATGCCGTGGTCAATCTCGGCATCGGGATGCCGGAGGGGGTTGCCAATGTCGCTGCCGAGGAAAAAATCGTCGATCTGATGACGCTGACTGCCGAGCCAGGCGTCATTGGCGGTGTGCCGGCCGGCGGCATGAGTTTCGGTGCGGCGACCAATGCCCAGGCGATCATCGACCAGCCCAGCCAGTTCGACTTCTATCAGGGAGGCGGTCTCGACATCGCCTTCCTCGGGTTGGCCCAGGCCGACCAGCAGGGCAACCTGAACGTTTCGAAATTCGGGCCGCGGCTGGCTGGTGCCGGAGGCTTCATCGATATTTCGCAGAATGCCAAGAAAGTCGTATTTGTCGGCACCTTCACCGCTGGCAATCTCGATGTTGCGGTCGACGCCGGAAAACTGAAAATTCTTGAGGATGGCAAGGCGTGCAAATTCGTTACCGAGGTCGAGCACCGTACCTTCAGCGGCGCGCAGGCCGCCAAATGGGGAAAAACGGTCCTCTACGTGACTGAGCGCTGCGTGTTCAGACTAAGTACCGAAGGCCTGGAACTGATCGAAATCGCACCGGGTGTCGATCTGCAGAAGGACATTCTCGACCGGATGGATTTCGCACCGATCATGCGTTCGCCGCCAGTGCTGATGGATAGCCGCATCTTCCAGGACGAGCCGATGAAGATCAGGGCGCAAATGCTGAAAATTCCGCTGTCTCAGCGCCTGACCTACGATGCGGAGAAGAATCTTTTCTTCCTCAATTTCGAAGGGCTGGATATCCGCAGCAAGGATGACATTGCGCGCGTCGAGCAGGCAGTTGACGAGTGTCTCAAGCCGGTCGGCCACCGCGTGTTCGCCGTCGTCAATTATGACCGCTTCGCGATCCTGCCCGAACTTGTCGATGACTACATCGCCATGGTCAAGGGGGTCGTCGAGCGCCATTACCATGATGTGACGCGCTACACCTCGAACACCTTCCTGCGCGTCAAACTCGGCGAGGCGCTGGAGAAAAGGAAAGTGGCGGCGCATTTATACGAAACAGCGGGCGAAGCTGAAGCCTGCCTGGCGAAAACCGAGAGAAGCTAAACGGCGGCGATCCGCTGGTTGGAAAGCGCCAGCCGGGTCGCCAGCACATCGAGAAAGGCCTGGTAGAAGTGCATCCGGCAGGATTCGGAGGCCTTGTCCAGAGCTTCGCCGCGAACCGTGATGATGTTCGCCGCGCTTTCGGCGACGACATCGGCGCTACGCATGTGGCCGTGCCGGCGGATGACCGCCATTTCGCCGAAGCATTCGCCGCTGGTCAGCGTGCTGAGGCGGATGCCGTTCTTGCTGACCGCGAGTTCACCGTCGGCGACGAAGCAGAAGAAATTGCCCGGTTCGCCGTCGCGCATGATCGTCGTGCCCGGCGCGACGCGCTGCCAGTCCGCGAAGCGCAAGGCTTCCCAAATTTCGACATCGCTGAAGTCGCTGAAGAAGGGCAGGGCACGCAGTGTGGCGAATTTCTCGGTGTCGGCAAATTCGCTGCGCGGCGTTTTCAGTTGTCCGCTGCGCACGGCCTGTGCCAGATCGTGGGCGAATGCGGCCCAGGTCGGGTAGCGTGCTTCGAGCGACTTGGCCATCGCGCGGCCGACGATTTCGTCGAGTATTGGCGGCAGGCCGGGGCGTTGGGCCGAAGGTATGGACGCTGTGCCATTGACGATCTGATAGACCATGCTGTAGTGGTTACTGGAGGCGAATGGCAGCTCGCCGGTCAACAACTGGTGCATGACGACACCCAGGGAGTAGATATCGGTACGGTGGTCGAGATATTGTTCCTGGACCTGCTGCGGCGACATGTAGGCGGGCGATCCGATACCGGTGATCTGGGTGCGTGTGCTGCTGGCGTTGTTGATGATGGCGGCGCCGAAGTCGGAAAGCTTGATGTCCGAAGCGCCGGCGAGCAGGATGTTGGCTGGCTTGATGTCGCGGTGGGTGATGCCGAGACGATAGGCATAATCGAGCGCGCGCGTGCATTTGAAAATCAGCTCGACGACGCGATCGATCGGCAACAGGTGGCCGGGCTGGGCATGGGCTTCCAGCGTGCCGCCGGGAACATATTCCATGACGATGTAACAGAGGTTCTCGGCAACGACGGCATCGTAGATCTGGACAATGTGCGGGTGATTGAGCTTGCCGATCAGCGAGGCTTCGTTGAGGAACAGGCTGCTGTAGAGCTGACCTTTTTCCGGGTCGCGCAGGATGTCCGGCGTGGCGACCTTGATCGCGACGGACCGCTGGGTAAATGGGTCACGGCCGAGGTAGACGGTGCTGGTCGCGCCGTCGCCGAGTTTCCTGATCAGTTCGTATTTGCCGAGCTTTTTCATCAGTTCGCGATCATCGGGGCGATCACTGCTCCTGGAG
>CAZGPO010000234.1:0-3907 GCA_964527745.1 uncultured Dechloromonas sp. | reverse complement strand
CAAGGGGATCAATATAGTAAACGATATTGAGAACGAGGTTTCAAATATCAGTCACGTGGCCGAGGCGCACCTGCCGGACTGGGCCGCCAGGGCCGGCTGGGAGAAATTGCTTAATACGCGCGGCCTGATGTGGAAGAAGCTTTCCGACGAAGAGCGTACCGCGGTCGACGAGCAAAAAGCCCTCAAATTGATGGCGCAGTATCCGAGCCTGATCAAGCGCCCGGTGCTCGATACCGGCAGCAAGCTGCTGGTCGGCTTCTCGCCCGAGAACTACGCGGAACAGCTTAAATGAGCGACAGTTTCGTCCGCCGCTTTCTCTTCGAGCATCTCGACATCCGCGGCGCCATCGTCCATCTCGGCGATTCCTGGCAACAAATGCAGGTCGACCGCGACTATCAGCCCACCGTCGCCCAGTTGCTCGGCGAAACCGCCGCCGTCACCGCGCTGATCGCCGGCCAGCTCAAGCAACCCGGCCGCCTGACCCTGCAATTGCGCGGCAATGGCCCGATCCAGCTGCTGGTCATGGACTGCAACGAGCAATTGCAGATGCGCGGCATGGCGCGCAGCAACCCGGTCGTGCAGCCAGCGCCGGTGCACCAACTGCTCGGTGCTGATCAGGGCGGGCAGCTGATGATGAGCCTCGACATGCCGAACGCCCGCCATCCGTACCAGAGCTTCGTGCCGATGGTCGGCGACAGCATCGCGGCGATTTTCGAGCATTACCTGGAGCAATCCGAACAACAGCCGTCGCGCCTGTTCGCAACCGCCGGCCCGCAAGCCGCCGCCTGCCTATTTCTGCAAAAGATGCCGGGCACCGACCACCACGACGCGGATGGCTGGCAGCGCATCACGCAGCTGGCCGCCACCGTCAAACCTGCCGAATTGCTCGAACTCGACGCCGAAGCACTGCTCACCCGCCTCTTCCATGAGGAGATGGCGACCCACGGCGTGCGCGTGTACGACCCGCTGCCGGTGGTCTACCACTGCCCGGAAGACTGGACCAAGGTGCGCGACATGATCCGCAGCCTCGGCCGCGAGGACGCCGAAACCATCCTGCGCGAACACGGCGAAATCCTGATCCGCGACGACATCTGCAACCACGAATACCGCTTCAGCCCCGAAGACATCGCCGAACTGTTCGCCGACGACGCCGCCCAGACGCGCCACTGATCCGCAGTATCCATTCGTGCTAACCTTTCCCGACTAACGGGAATTGGGAGATTCGTCATGGCAACGCTGCTCGATCCAACCTCCAACGAACAGAAGTTCAGCAAGCTGACCAGCGCCACCATTGTCGGCGCCACCACGGCTGACAGCACACGACTCTGGGTGCGCGTCTATCAGAAGGGACTATGGACGCTCGTCGTTACCAAGGCGCCGCTCACTGGCGACCTGGTGCGGCTCGAAGAAAAGGGCGTTCAGGATTTCCTCGCCACCAACGGGTTCGTTCCGGTCTATATCGGCAGCAGTGACATCACCCAGGCCAGCAACCTGACCCACGTCTTCGCGATAGCCGGCCTCGAACCCGATACCCGCTACTACTACGCGGTCATTTCCGAAACCACCGACGCCAAACTCATCCGCCGCCGCACCGAGATCGGTGCCGAGACGCCGCACAGCTTTCGCACCCAGCCGGCCGCGCCAACCGAAATCACCTTCGGCTTCTATAGCTGCCACGACCATATCAGCGCTGCGGGCGACATCGGCGCCTGGCCGCACTTCGCCGAACAGCTGGCCGACGCCGGCGCCGGCTTCGTCATCGGCGGCGGCGACCAGGCCTACGTCGACACCAACGGCAAGAACGGCTTCCTCGACATCTGGACCTGGCTCAAGGACAACAAGGCGGCGCTGCTGGAGAAATACGCGTTGGGCAACGGCAAGTACGACGAGGCCGCCATCGAGCTTTACCTGCTCAACATCTACCGCTGGTATTACCGCGTTTACTGGAGCGTCCCGGCGCTGCGCGTGGTTTACGAGAGCTTCCCGCAATACATGATCTGGGACGACCACGAAATCATGGACGGCTGGGGTTCGCTGACCAACAAGGAGCGTCGCGCCCGGATTTCCGGCTTCTTCGAGGAAAAGGACAGCAAAACCAACCAGTTGCTGGTCGACCTGATGTGGCGCGCCGCCTGCCGCGCCTATTACGAATACGAGCACAGCCACAACCCGCCGACCGCGGTCGACCTCGAAAATCCCGACAATTCGCAATGGGATTATGCCTTCCTGCAGGGCGACGCCGCCTTCTACGTCCTCGACATGCGCGGCCACCACGACGTCGAGAAGAACAAAGGCAAGAAAAACGGTATCGACCCCAACATCATTCTCGGTCAGGCGCAGTTCGACCGCTTCACCAACTGGCTGGCAAGCAGCGAAGCGCAAAGCGCCAAGGCGCTGTTTGTCGTTTCGCCGGTGCCTGTGGTGCACTGGATCGACCGGCTGGTGAATTACGTCGACCTCGGCGAAGCCAAGGACGACTTCATGGACGAATGGGGCCACGAAACCAACTGGGCC
Organism: uncultured Dechloromonas sp.; assembly: GCA_964527745.1. Lineage (GTDB taxonomy): Bacteria > Pseudomonadota > Gammaproteobacteria > Burkholderiales > Rhodocyclaceae > Azonexus. The sequence continues at coordinate 1,393 of CAZGPO010000234.1, read as the reverse complement.
GAACGCAACCAGTTGCTGGAAACCGTATTCCGGCAGATCGACAAATCCGGGCGCAAGCTGGTTTTCCTGAGCGGCGACGTGCATTGCGCCTCGGTCTTCCGCATGCAGCACCGCAAGTTTCCCGCCGCCCGCGTTTATCAGGTCACCTCGAGCGCCATTTCGCGCAAGCCGGCGCCCAAGATCAGCCTGATCGGCATCTCCTCCGGCGGCCCGATGGACGGCAACAAGGACGTCTCCTGCGAACGCCTCTACGCCCTCACCGGCGCCAGGAACTTCGCGATGATCCGCTTCAAGTCTCCGCTGCCGGGCGCCGATGCGGAAATCATCATCGACCTCCACTGGCCGGGTGGCGAGGAAGGCGAAGTGACCAAGCGCCGGGTCGTGCTCTAAGCGCCGTCGCGCCGCACCTGCATCGAAGTACACCGCCTTTATTACCGACCCTAAAAATGACCTACGAAGAATACCTCGACGAAGTAACCACGCTGATCACCGAGAAATACGCCGTGGCCGACGCGGCCGCCATCAAGATGGTCATGCGCGCCCAGGCCGACGATTTTTTCAGCGGCCACGACGATGATCCGGCGATCTGCACGCTCGAGCGCGCCCACCGGGATGCGCAAACCGTCTTCAAGAAATACAGGTAAGGGATAGCGGATGCGTTCAACCCGAGCCAGCGCCGCCATCGCCCGCCTCAACCGGCGCAGCGAAGGGCGCAACTACCTGATGGCGATGACCGGCAGCGGCCTGTTCCTGCTGCGCGAGCGGGTCGATGGCCAGGACAAGGATGTTTCGGAAGCCCTCCCGCTCGATGATTTCGTGCGCTTCGTCGATGCCCAGGGGCCGCAGCCACCACCGCGCATCACCCGGAACGACGCCGCCTTCGCCAAACAACTGGTCAGGAAACCCTGACCCGTCCCAGTTCCCACCCCTTCACCAGCCCGTAAATCGCCGGAATCACCGCCAGGGTCAGCACCGCCGACGAGATCATGCCGCCGACCATCGGCGCGGCGATGCGGCTCATGACTTCCGAGCCGGTACCGGTGCCCCACAGGATGGGCAACAGGCCGGCCATGATGGCGGTGACGGTCATCATCTTCGGGCGCACGCGCTCGACGGCGCCTTCCATGATCGCGGCGTAGAGATCGTCCGCTTGCGGTCGACGGCCTGCAGAGGCACATTTTGTCTGGATCGCCGTCCATGCGTGGTCGAGGTAGATCAGCATGATGACGCCGGTTTCAGCGGCGACGCCGGCCAGCGCGATGAAACCGATGGCGGCGGCGACCGACAGGTTGTAGCCGAGCGCCCACATCAGCCAGATGCCGCCGACCAGCGCGAAGGGCACCGAGAGCATGACGATCAGCGTTTCGGTGATGCGCCGGAAGTTGAGATAGAG
>CAZGPO010000233.1:0-3954 GCA_964527745.1 uncultured Dechloromonas sp. | reverse complement strand
TTGCGCGCCGTCGGCGAGCGGACGATGCGGTCGACCAATTCCGGCGCCACCAGCGCGTTGCCCTTGCATTCTTCCCAGATGTCGATGATCGCGTACGGCGCCGGGTAGTGTTCTGGGCGCGCCCGCTTGGCGACCTGTTTGCGCGCGCCGTTGGCGACAACACTCTTCAGCGGTCCGTTGAGCAGTTTCTGGATCAAGGGCAGCGGACGGCGCGGCGCATTCGACAGCACCATCAACCGCGCCGCGCGTTCCATGACGCGCGGCGGCACTGCATCGTCTGCCAGACCCATGCGCTTGGCGCGCCAGGCGTCGATCGTCTTGCCGGTCAACATCATGTCCATCGCGGCAGCGGGACCGACGCGCTCGGGCAAACGCAGCATGCCGCCCCAGCCGGGGAAGATGCCGAGCATGACTTCGGGCAGGCCCATCTTGGTGCCCGACTCGTCCACCGCCAGCAGATAGCGGCAGGCCAGCGCCAGTTCGAGGCCGCCGCCGAGGCAGTGTCCGCGCACCAGCGCCAGCGTCGGATAGCTCACAGCGGCCAGGCGGTTGAACAGGTTCCAGCCGCGCTCGACCAGTTCGCGGCCTTTTTCGGCGCTATCGAGTTGCGTGAATTCCTGGATGTCGGCACCGGCGATGAAACCAGCGCTTTTGCCGGAACGGAAAATCAGCGCCTTCGGCGGCTGGCGCTCGAATGCGTCGAGCATTTGGCCCAGTTCATCCATGACCGCCCGCGACAGCGAGTTGGCCGTTTCGCCGGCCTTGTCGAGAGTGGCCCAGGTGATGCCTTCGGCGTCTACGTCGAGACGCCAGTGTTGCAGATTCAGATTGGTCATTGGTTATGCTCCGGCTTCGATCAGCATCGCCCCGCCAAGGCCGCCGCCGATGCAGATGGCGGCGATGCCGCGTTTGGCCTGTTTTTCACGCAGAACGTGCAGCAAATGGAGGACGATACGGGCGCCCGAGGCGCCGACCGGGTGGCCGATGGCGATGGCGCCGCCATCGACGTTCATCTTGTTTTCGTCAAGCGCGCCGAGGGCGCCCGGCAAGCCGAGTTCGGTGCGACAGTAGTCGTCGGACTTCCAGGCTTCGAGGCAGCCGATGACCTGGGCGGCGAAGGCTTCGTTGATTTCCCAGGCATCGAGATCGTTGAGGCCGAGACCGTGCCGCTGCAGAATCGGCGTCGCGGCATGTACCGGACCGAGGCCCATCAGCGCCGGATCGAGCCCTGCCCACTGGCTGTCGATGATCTTGCCGAGCGGCTTGAGGTTCCATTTCCTGACCGCCTCTTCCGAGGCGAGGATCAGCCATGCGGCACCGTCGGTGATCTGCGAACTGTTGGCCGCCGTGATATTGCCGTACTTCTTGTCGAAGAAGGGCTTCGGCTTGGCCATGCCGGCCATGCTGGCATCGGAGCGCACGCCGTCGTCTTCGGCATAGACATTGCCCCTGCCATCAACGACCGGCACGATCTCGCCAAAATGTCCGGCGGCGCGGCCGGCCACCACGCGCTGATGACTGCGCACGGCAAAGGCATCCATCTGCTGGCGGTCGATACCGAATTTCCAGGCCACGTTTTCGGCCGTCTGACCCATCAGCAGGCCGCAGACCGGATCGGTCAGCCCCTTCATCAGGCCGATCACCGGCTTCAGCAGCGCGGCCGGGCGCAATTTCAAAAAATGGCCGATTTTCTGGTTGACCGTGCGCATCGACATCATGCCGGCAAACCAGCGCACCATCGTCTCGGAATACAGCAAAGGTGCGTGCGACAGCGCATCGACGCCGCCTGCCAGCACCAGATCGGAACGCCCGAGTTGAATGTTGGCGATCGCCGAATCGAGCGCCTGCATGCCGCTCGCGCAATTGCGCATGACGGTCCAGCCCGGCACCTTGTGGCCACAACCGAGGCGCAGCGCGACCATGCGCCCGATGTTGGTTTCGTCGGGCGATGGCGCTGCACTGCCGAGGATGACCTCGTCGAGATCCTGCGGCGCGAAGGGCTGACGCAGCAGGAGGGCACGGCCGGCCTGGGTCGCCAGATCGGAAGCCGAGAACGGCCCCGGCCCCTTCTGCGCTTTCAGAAACGGCGTTCGCGCGCCGTCGACTATGTAGATCGTTTTCATCAGGCCGCCTTGCGCTCGGCCGCCGGCTTGTTGGCCGTTGCCACGTTAAAATCGAACGGGAAGTCATCGACATTGACGACGATGTCGCGCAGTTGGTTGCGCCGCTTCATCTTGTCAAACTCAGCCGCCGTGATGACGCCGGCTTCGGCGGCGGCAATCGCGATGTCGCGCACGTTGGCCAGCGGGTTGTTGGCGAAGCGCCCGGCCTTCTCGGCCTCACGGATCCTGGCCTCGATGGCTTCGGCTTCGAGCGTGGCCAGCAACGCCAGTTCGATGGCGCCGACCGGTTCGCTTTCGGTCATCGGCAGATAACATTCGGCGGTCAGGCGGTCGCGGGTCGCAGAGGGTTGGATCAGCGACTTGGCAACGTCGTGGCCAAGATCGTCGGACGGCACGACATACGGATGGCCCCACGGAAAAATGCTGCGATGCAGGAAAGCGGCGATGAAGCGGATCGGGAAGTTGGCGATGACGCCGTCGAAGGCTTCCTGCGCCTTGTACATAGAATCCCAGATCGCCCAGTGCATCAGCGGCGCATCGGCAGCCTGACGGCCTTCATCTTCATAGCGCTTCAGCGTGCAGGAGATCAGGTACATCTGGGCGAGAATGTCGCCAAGGCGGGCCGACAGCTTCTCGCGGCGCTTGACGCTGCCACCGAGCACCAGCAGCGAAATGTCGGAGAGAAAGGCGAAGGCGGCGGAGAAGCGGGTCATCTGCTGGTAGTAGCGACGAACTTCAGGCGCCACATCGGCATCGACCGCAACGAAATGCGAGCCGGTCATGCCCAGCCACAAGGCGCGGAAGCCATTCCGGACCGTGTAGCCGACGTGACCCCACAGCGCCTTGTCGAAATCGACGAGGCCCTTCTTCGTATCCTTGTTCTGCGCCGCCTGCATTTCCGGCAACAGATAGGGATGGCAGCGGATGGCGCCCTGGCCGAAGACGATCAGGCTGCGCGTCAGGATGTTGGCGCCCTCGACCGTGATGCCGATCGGGATCTGCTGATAGGCGCGACCGATGAAGTTTGACGGGCCAAGGCAGATGCCCTTGCCGCCGACGATATCCATGCCGTCATTGACCACCTGACGGGCACGCTCGGTAACGTGATACTTGGCAATCGCCGAAACGACCGACGGCTTCTCGCCGAGATCTACGGCACCGGCGGTCATCTTGCGCGTCGCATCCATCATGTAGGTGTAGGCGCCGATGCGGGTCAGCGCTTCCTCGACGCCCTCGAACTTGCCGACCGCCATCTTGAACTGGCTGCGCACGCGGGCATAGCCGCCGACGGCACGCGCCGTCAACTGGGCCATGCCGGTGTTCGACGACGGCAGCGAAATCGAGCGCCCCGCCGCCAGACATTCCATCAACATCCGCCAGCCCTGGCCGGCCATCTTCGGCCCACCGATAATGAAATCGAGTGGCATGAAGACGTCCTTGCCACGCGTCGGACCGTTCATGAACATGGCGTTGAGCGGGAAATGACGGCGGCCGGTATCGACGCCGGGCACGTCATAAGGAACCAGCGCACAAGTGATGCCGATGTGCTTCTTGGCGCCGAGCAGGCCGTCCGGGTCATACAGATGGAAGGCCAGGCCGAACACCGTGCACACCGGGGCCAGCGTGATGTAACGCTTGTCCCAACTGACGCGCATGCCGAGCACTTCCTTGCCCTGCCACATGCCCTTGCAGACGACGCCGCTATCGGGAATCGACGCGGCATCGGAACCGGCCCAGGGACTGGTCAGCGCGAAAGCCGGCACTTCGATGCCCTTTGCCAGGCGTGGCAGGTAATGGTTCTTTTGTTCCTCGGTGCCGTAATGCAGCAGCA
>CAZGPO010000232.1:0-3955 GCA_964527745.1 uncultured Dechloromonas sp. | reverse complement strand
GCCGCCGGAGAATTCCGCCACCGAACGTGAAAAATCCGCATCACTGAAACCGAGTCCGTGCAGCACTTCGGCGACACGGGCCTTGGCCGAATAGCCGCCGATTTCGCCGTAACGGGCGTGCAGATGGCCGATTGCCTCGCCGTCGCCTTTCGCTTCAGCCTCGGCCAGTTCGCGCTCGATGCGGCGCAGCTCGACATCGCCGTCGAGCACGAAATCGAGCGCGCTGTCGGGCAGAGCCGGCGTTTCCTGCGCGACGCGGGCGATGTGCCAGCTGGCCGGCAGTTCGACATCGCCGGATTCGGCGTGCAGTTCGTTGGCGAGCAGCGCAAACAGGCTGGATTTGCCGGAGCCGTTGGCGCCGACGACGCCCACCTTCCAGCCGGTGTGAATCTGAACGGAAGCGTCGATGACCAGCGGGCGGCCGGCGCGGGCGAAGGTAACTTGGCGGAGGGCAATCATGAGCGGCGAATTATAGCGGCGGGCTGCTAAAATCGGCCTTGCACCTTTTCTTGCGGCGCCATGACCGATCACTTCTTCCCTTCAGCCTACCGCGCAAACAGCCTGCCTAAATTCGTCTCGGCGTTCGCCTTGAGCCTGCTGTCCGGGCTGGCTGCGGCGGCGCCGACGGCCGAGCAGAACGCCGATTGGGAACAGCGCCTGCAGCAGGCTGCCGCGTTGCGCCGCGACAGCAAGGCGCGCCAGGCTGCCGCCGACCAGCGCTACGAAATCGACGAACCGGCGTGCTTCAAGAAATTCCTCGTCAATCGTTGTCGCGACAATGCCTTCCGGGAACTGACCGAGGCCGGCCGGGAAGCCAAGCGCCTCGAAAACGAAGGGAAGGCGATCGAGCGCCAGGTCAGGAAGGAACAGCTCAACGCCCGCGATCTCGAAGCGGCGGCAAGGGCACCGGAACGTGCAGCCAAACTCGAAGTACTGAAGGAAGAGACCGCCGCCGCACGTAGCGAAGCGGAGCTCGAAGAAGCCACGACCCGGGCTGAAAAGGCGCGCAAGGCCGAAGAAGGCGCCCGGCGCAAGGCCGAGGAAGCCGAGCGCCTGCGCAAAAAGCAGGCCGAGCACGACGCACGGGTTGCCGAAAAGAAGGAAAAGGCCGACGCCAAGGTCAAGGCGGCCGAGGGTGCAGCGGCCAAACCCTGAATTTCTGCCCTGATGTTCAGCCGGTTACAGCGGCGATCTGTTCGATCAGCTTCCTGATCGGCGTCGGCACCCCGGCCTGCGCGGCTTTGTCCAGCACAATCCATTCCAGTCCCGGCCCGCTTGCCCTGCCTGTCGGTTTAACCCGGCACAGCACCGGATCGAGCGTCAGCCGGAAATGCGTGAATGAATGCCGTAGCGGCTTCATGTCGTGCCACTCCTCAGCAAACAGCCCAAGGCCGGCAAGCACGATCGAAACCTCACCTTCGGGCGGCACCAGCAATCCGCCCCACAGTCCGCTCGCTGGACGGCGTTCCAGCAACAGCTTGCTGCCGTCGCTGATGAAGACGAAGGTCGCGCGCCGCTCGGGCAGCGCAGCTCGCGGGCGCGCTGTCGGCAGTTCCATTTGCCGGTCTTCAAGCCTTGCCTGGCAGCAGGCGGCGACCGGGCATGCTTCGCAGCGCGGCCGGTGCCGTGTGCACAAAGTGGCGCCGAGATCCATCAGGCCCTGCGTGTAGGTTTCGATATCGGTTTCCGGGAGCAGGCGCTCGGCGAGCAACCACAATTCGCGATCGACCGCCGCCTGGCCGGGAAAACCCTCGACCGCGAACTGCCGGCACAGCACCCGCTTGACGTTGCCATCGAGAATCGTCGCCCGCTGGCCGAAGGCAAAGGCGGCGATGGCCGCTGCCGTCGATCGGCCAATGCCGGGCAGGGTGGTCAATTGGGCCACAGAATTTGGCCATTTTCCGCCGTTGACCGTAACGATCTCGCGTGCGCAGCGATGCAGGTTACGGGCGCGCGCGTAATAGCCGAGCCCCGCCCAGTGCTCAATCACGACCTCGAACGGCGCCGCGGCCAGCGACTGCACAGTCGGAAAGCTTGCCAGGAAACGCTGGAAATAGGGAATGACCGTGCTGACCTGCGTCTGCTGCAGCATGATTTCCGAGAGCCAGATCCGGTATGGATCGCGGGTCTTCTGCCAAGGCAGGTCGTGGCGCCCGGCGCTTTTCTGCCAGGCGATCAGCGCATTGGTGAAGGCAGGGGATATCGACAAATCAGCCTCGACGTGCAGGTGCGGAGCACGGATAATACGGCGTTTTCTCGCCGGCATTGATCAATGAGCGATATTCAGGACGACACCCGCGCCTTGCGCAATACCCTCGGCCGCTTCGCGACCGGGGTAACCATCGTCACGGCGCTCGATCCGGAAGGGCAGCCGATCGGGCTGACGGTCAATTCGTTCTCGGCAGTGTCGCTGGATCCCCCGCTGGTGCTCTGGTGCCTCGACAACGCCTCGCACAACCTCGAAGCCTTCCGCCATGCCAGCCACCATGCCATCAACGTGCTGGCCGCCGGGCAGGTCGATCTCTCCAACCGCTTCGCGACCTGGCCGGTCGACCGCTTCGCCGGCCTGCACTGGCAAGCGGGCGCCGGTGGCGCGCCGCTGCTGGAACACTGTTGCGCCAGTTTCGAGGTCGCCAACGAAACCTGTCTGGCTGGTGGTGATCACTCGATATTCGTCGGCCGGGTCGTCAATTTCAGCGAAACCCCCGAACTCTCCCCGCTACTTTTCCACGCCGGACAGTATCGCCTGCTCACCGAGGATTGAACCGGACAGCCGCAGCGCATAGAATGCAGCCTCCAGCCCAGAGCGGGCGTCGTATAATGGTAATACCCTTGCTTCCCAAGCAAGAGCCGACGGTTCGATTCCGTTCGCCCGCTCCACTCGAATTCAGACAACTCAACTCGTTAATCTGAGACGGGCATCATAGTTTTGCAGTCACTGCAACGATATCGCGCCTAAATCCGGGTGTAAAAAGCCCGCTGGCGAACTTGGGGAAATTTCGTTCGATAGCGGCGAATTTGCGTTTGGCAGGGGTTATGGCGCCAATGCCCCGAAGGTCATCATGTCGGTTTGCAGAAGGGTGTCGGGAGTTAGCTGAATGAATTCGTCACGCATCGTGGTTTTGACCGGCGTTACCCGGGGATTGGGGCGCGCCATGCTCAGGGAACTGGTGGCCGCCGGTCATACCGTGGCCGGATGCGGTCGCAATGCCGGGCAGATCGAAGCCCTGCGGCGGGAATACCCGGCGCCTCATCACTTTGCCACCGTGGATGTCGGTGACGATGTTCAGGTCGACGATTGGGCAGCCCACCTGCTCGCCACTGTCGGTACCCCCGATCTGCTGATCAACAACGCCGCCGTGGTGAATGCCAATGCCCCGCTGTGGGAGATTAGGGCTGGTGAATTCGACGCGCTGACCGGCGTGAATATCAATGGCGTCGCGAACGTCATCCGGCACTTCGTACCGGCCATGGTGAAGGTGAGACGGGGCGTGATCGTCAATGTCAGTTCGGGCTGGGGACGCAGCACAGCAGCGGGTGTCGCACCCTATTGCGCGACCAAATGGGCGATCGAGGGGCTGACGAAGGCGTTGGCGCAGGAGTTGCCGGAGGGAATGGCCGCCGTTCCGCTGAATCCCGGCATTATCGATACGGACATGCTGCGTACCTCGTTCGGCAACGCGGCAGGCACTTACGAATCGCCCGAGCGGTGGGCGGTGCGCGCGGTCAGGAAAATCCTGGCCCTTGGCCCCAGGGATTCCGGCAGATCGCTCAGCGTCGATTGACGCCGGATCGTGCGGCCCTGGATATTCAGCTCGGGGGCGGCTGCCAGTTAAGGGTTTCGGCCACCGGGCCAGATCAGGCGTTCTCTTCGCCGACGTAATATTTTTTGCCCGATTTGCTGGGTCGACCGGGCTTCTTCTTCATGATTACCACCCCCCTGACGCCGGACAGG
>CAZGPO010000231.1:631-3979 GCA_964527745.1 uncultured Dechloromonas sp. | reverse complement strand
ACGGGGCGCGGCCGTCGATGGCGCAGCCGGAGAGCAGCGAGGACTGGAACCAGCCACGGTGCTGGTCGGAGCCTTCGAGGTACATGTCGGCCGGGTAAGCCAGATCGGCCGCGTGCGATCCGCGCAGCACGTGCCAATGCGTGGTTCCGGAATCGAACCAGACGTCGAGGGTGTCCTTCATCTTGACGTAGTGCTCGGCCTCGGCACCGAGCAGTTCGGCGGCATCGAGCTTGAACCAGGCTTCGATGCCCTCCTCCTCGACGCGCTGGGCAACCTGTTCGATCAGCTCGGCCGTACGCGGATGCGGCAACGCCGTTTCCTTGTGCAGAAAGAAGGGAATCGGCACGCCCCAGTTGCGCTGGCGCGACACGCACCAGTCGGGCCGGGTGCGCATCATCGCCTCCAGCCGGGCGCGGCCCCAGGCCGGGAAGAACTGCGTTTCATCGACAGCGCGCTCGGCGATCCAGCGCAGCGTCGAGGCGTTTTCGTCCTTCTTGTGTTCCATGCCGATGAACCACTGCGTCGTGGCGCGGAAGATGATCGGCGTCTTGTGCCGCCAGCAATGCGGGTAGCTGTGCTGGATTTTCTCGATTTTCAGCAGTCGACCGCGACATTCAAGTTCCTGCAGCACCAGCGGATTGGCTTCCCAGACCGTCTTGCCGGCCAGTTCGCCGACCGACAGCGCCGGCGTGTTGCCGAGGAAGCGGCCGTCGTTGCCGACCGGGTTGTTGACCGGCAGCCCGTATTTCTTGCCGATGATGAAGTCGTCCGCACCATGCGCCGGCGCGGTGTGCACCAGGCCGGTACCGGCCTCGGTCGTGACATGGGTGCCACAGATGAGGGCCACATCGCGCGCCTGGAACGGGTGCTTGAGCAGAATCTGGTCAAGCTTGTCGCCGCTGCACGAACCGGCAACGGTTCCCTCAAGGCCATAGCGCTTGAGGCTGGCCTCGGCCAGTTCGCGAACCAGGATCAGTGCGCCCTTTTCGGTTTCGATCAGATCGTAGGTCAGTTCCGGGTGCACGCTGACCGCCTCGTTGGCCGGCAGCGTCCACGGCGTGGTCGTCCAGATCACCGCGAACGCCGGGCCGCGCAGGTGGGTAAGCCCAAAGGCGGCGGCCAGCTTGTCGGCGTGGTTTGCATGTACCTCAAAAGCAACGTCGATGGCCGGCGAGGTCTTGTCCTCGTACTCGACTTCGGCTTCGGCCAGCGCCGAACCGCAGTCCAGACACCAGTTGACCGGCTTCAGGCCCTGATACAGGTAACCCTGGTCGAGAATCTTGCCGAGCGCCCGCATTTCATCGGCTTCGGCCTTGAAGCTCATGGTCAGGTAGGGATTGCCCCAATCACCCAGAACACCGAGTCGGATGAAATCCTTCTTCTGCCGCTCAACCTGTTCGGCGGCATAAGCCCGCGACAGTTCGCGCACCTTGTCGGCGGGAATGTTCTTGCCATGCAGCTTTTCGATCTGATGCTCGATCGGCAGACCGTGGCAATCCCAGCCCGGCACATAGGGCGCATCGAAACCGGCCAGCGTTTTCGAGCGGACAATGATGTCCTTCAAAATCTTGTTGACCGCATGGCCAATGTGAATATCGCCGTTGGCATAAGGCGGGCCGTCGTGCAGCACGAAGCGCGGGCGGCCGGCGCTGATCTCGCGGATGCGTTGATAGAGCTTCTTCTCCTGCCACTGGGCTACCCATTGCGGCTCGCGTTTGGGCAGGTCACCGCGCATCGGGAACGGGGTATCCGGCAGGTTCAGGGTATCTTTGTAATCAGCCATTTTGCATGCTCACTGCGTAAAGAATGCCCGCGCCGTCGCAGCATCGGCTGCGATCTGCGCCTTGAGGGCGTCAAAATTGGGAAAACGCTGTTCGTTACGCAGCTTATGCACGAAACGAACGGAAATATGCGCGCCGTAGATGTCGCGGTCGAAATCGAACAGATGCACTTCGAGTAGTGGCCGCGTTCCGCCCACCGTCGGACGGATGCCGAGATTGGCCACGCCGGGCAAAGGCATGTCGCCCAGACCTCCGACTTCGACGGCAAAGACACCAGTCATCGGCAACGGGTTGTGCTTGATGCGGATATTCGCGGTCGGAAAACCCCACTGACGTCCAAGTTGCTGGCCTTGCGTGACTTTGCCATCGATGATGTAAGGCCTGCCGAGCAGGCGTGCCGCGTGTTCCATGTCGCCCGCCGCCAGCGCCGCCCGGACACCGGAACTCGACACTCTTTCGTCGTCGACCGTGATACTGCCCATCGCCTCGACACTGAAGCCGAATTGCCGACCGGCCACCTGCAACAATGCAAAATCGCCGGCCCGCCCTTTGCCGAAGCGAAAATCATCGCCGATGATCAGATGACGGGCACGCAACCCGCCGATCAATACCTGCTCGATAAACTGGTCAGCCGACAATGCCGCAAATGCCTTGTTGAAGCGGCAGACCATGGCCTGCTCTACGCCGGTGTCGGCGAGCAACTCGAGCTTCTCGCGCAGCGTGCTCAGGCGCGCCGGCGCCGAGACCGGACTGAAGAACTCGCGCGGGTGCGGCTCGAAGGTCAGAATGGTGGGCGGCAGGCGCGATTCGCGCGCGACATCGCACAGGCGCTCCAGCAAGGCGCCGTGACCCCGATGCACACCGTCAAAATTACCGATGGCGATTGCCGTCGGCCCCGGAACCGGGCGCGAATAACTGCGAAAAACCCGCATCTGATGCCCGAAAAAATGTTGAATTATAACGACTTGTGACCAGCCCCGCTTGCTCCGGGGCTGGCAGCAAAGACCGCCAAGCCTTGAATGCGCATTCGGCGGCGAATTTTGTTAGAGTCACCTTCCAGCCTCTCCCGAAATCGCTAACGTTCATGCTCCAGCTTATCGAGCACATCATCCGTATTTCATCGAAGCGCGACCGGACCGAAATCAACTCGGCGATGGTCGATGCAATGCAGGACATGTTCGCGCCATCCGCCCTGACCGTATATCGCTGCTACCCCTGCGCCGGATGCATGATCGTCTTTGCCTGCGCCGGACTGCAATCCGGCAAGCCGTTCTCGCACAACGCCTATCTGCCGGATCGGCAATTTTGTCAGCCGATCGACCACGACCCGCTGCTGCAGCGTTGCCGGGACGAGCGCGCCATTGTCCGCGAAACGCTCGTCAACGGCGCCGACCGACTGGTTTTTCCGGTCATCCGGGAAGATCTGCCGATCTACCTGATCGACGACGGCTATCGGTTCGGACATTCCGTCCGGCACCGGTTTCCGATCAACTCTCCCGATGCCGAGCGGTTGCAGCATGTCGATGTCTTCACGATGGGCGATGTCCAGGGGCAAAAGGCCACGCGG
>CAZGPO010000231.1:0-621 GCA_964527745.1 uncultured Dechloromonas sp. | reverse complement strand
ATCGACATTTTGCTGCCTATCGACTTTCCGGCGGAACCTCGTGTTCTGCTGATGGGACTGGTGGAGTATTTCGGCCACCATATCGCGCTGCTCGATTACGGCGAGGCCGACACGCTGACCGGACTCGCCAACCGCAAGACCTTCGACAAGCACCTGTTTGAGGTACTCGGCAAGGCCGCCGACGATGAGGCCCAGCAGCACCCTGCCGCCCCCGGTCGCCGTCGCCTTGGCGGCAGTGACAGCCACTGGCTGGCCGTCTGCGACATCGACCACTTCAAGCGCATCAACGATACCTGGGGCCACCTAACCGGCGATCAGGTGCTGGTCAGGTTCGCGCAACTGATGCGCGAATCCTTCCGCTACGACGACCAGTTGTTCCGCTTCGGCGGCGAGGAATTCATCGCCGTCTTGCAACCAACGAGCCAGGCCAATGCCCTGCGCGTTTTCGAGCGCTTTCGCGAGACCGTCGAACGGCACGACTTCCCCGATGCCGGCCGCGTCACAGTCAGTATCGGCATCTGCCACCTGTTGTCGAACGATACGCCGACGGCCACCATCGACCGTGCCGACGCGGCGCTCTACTGGGCCAAGCAGAACGGGCGCAACCGGATCGCCAGTTAC
>CAZGPO010000230.1:0-3996 GCA_964527745.1 uncultured Dechloromonas sp. | reverse complement strand
CGTGGATTCTTCTTGATCAGGGAGCAGGTCTGGTAACCGTCGAGACGCGGCATCATGATGTCGCAGAAGATGACCCGCGGCTGATGGTCGGCGATTTTCGCCAGCGCGTCGAAGCCGTCCTCGGCAAGGACGACCTGACATCCCGCCTGCACGAGAAATATCTCCGCGCTTCGCCGGATCGTATTGCTGTCGTCAATGACCATTACCTTGACGTCGCGCAACTTTGATAAGTCAGCCAATTATGTCCCTCCCTCCCTCGTCGGCGGGCTAATCTAGCGCCGCATCATACTACGCAGACCTCAAAATTCCACCATTTCAAAATCTGTCTTGTGCGCACCGCACTCGGGGCAAACCCAATCCATCGGAACATCCTCCCAGCGTGTGCCCGGCGCAATCCCCTCAGCCGGAAGACCTGCCCGCTCATCGTAGATGAAGCCGCAGATCAGACACATCCATGTTTTGTATATTACTTTGTCGTTCATATCCTGAGCGTTGCCGCAAGCTGGTTTCGGATAAAATTCGTTCAATCTTACCCAATCGTTGGTAGATATACCACGCCTGCAGCACTTGATGAACACTAAAACTCCGCCGCCGCCGCTGGTTCTCGTATTTGCCGCCAGCGATCCGACCGCCGGTGCCGGCATTCAGGCGGACCTGTTGACGCTGGCCAGTCTTGGTTGTCACCCCCTGTCGGCACTCACCGCAATCACCGTCCAGGACACCGTCGGCGTCGACAGCGTGCATCCGGTCGGCGCCGAAATTCTCGAGCGCCAGGCGCGTACCTTGCTCGAAGACATGCAGGTCGCCTCCTTCAAGTTCGGTGTTCTCGGCAGTGTCGAAAACGTCGTCGCCGTCGCTGAAATCATTTCCGACTACCCCGACATTCCCGTGGTGTTCGACCCGGTGTTGACGTCCGGGCGTGGCGACGATTTCTCCGGCGAAGAAATCATTTCGGCGATGCGCGAACTACTGTTGCCGCAGACCACGATACTGACACCGAATGCACCCGAGGCGAGACGTTTGGCGGAACACGAAGACGACGAGAACGAGCCGGACATCGACCTCTGCGCCCAGCGCCTGATCGAGATGGGCGCCCAATACGTCCTGATCACCGGCACTCACGAAAATACACCAGAGGTAATCAACACCTTGTACAACGCCGACGGCGTGCTGCGCCGCGACCGCTGGGAACGGCTGCCAGGAAGCTATCACGGTTCAGGTTGTACACTTGCCTCGGCAATTGCCGGCTGCATCGCCGGCGGCGCCAGTATCGAAGATGCCGTGCGCGACGCGCAGGATTACACTTGGCAAACGCTGGCCAACGGTTTTCGCCCCGGCATGGGGCAGTTCATCCCGGATCGTTTCTTTTGGGCACGCGGCGACGACGCAGCCGTGGCAAGCGAAGACAAGCCCGATGCCAAATAGACTGCGCGGCCTCTACGCCATCACACCGGAAACCCCGGACGGCGCGCACCTGCTGGCCGATGTCGAAGCGGCGCTGGCCGGCGGTTGCCGCATCGTCCAGTTTCGCGACAAGACCAGCCCGGCGGCGGAACGGGTTGCCCGGGCACATGCCTTGCGCCGCCTGACTCAGTCCTGCGCCGCGACCCTGATCATCAATGACGACTTGGCGCTGGCCTTTCTGGTCAAGGCCGACGGCGTCCATCTCGGTGCGCAAGATGGCAACCTTGCCGCCGCCCGCGCCATTCTCGGCCCCGGACGCATCCTTGGTGCCTCCTGCTACGCCGACTTTGCCACCGCCCAAAAGGCCGCTGCGGCCGGCGCCGATTATGTCGCTTTCGGCGCCGCCTATCCGTCGCCAACCAAGCCGTACGCACCAATTGCTGCGGTCGACCTGTTTTTTCGCGCAAAATCCGGGTTGTCCACACCAAGCTGTGCCATCGGCGGCATCACACTCGCCAACACGCCACCGCTGATTGCCGCCGGCGCCGACATGGTTTCCGTCATCAGCGATCTGTTCGGCGCACCCGACATCACGGCCCGCGCCGCTGCCTATCAACGCCTATTCGAGGAAGCACTACCATGACCACACGCAACGAGCAGCTTTTCGCACGCGCCCAGCGCCACATTCCCGGCGGCGTCAATTCGCCGGTGCGCGCTTTCCGTTCGGTCGGCGGCACCCCCTGTTTCTTCCAGAAAGGCAGCGGCGCAAAGGTGCAGGATGCCGACGGCAAGTGGTACACCGATTACGTGGGTTCCTGGGGTCCGCTGATCCTCGGCCATGCCCACCCTGAAGTGATCGCCGCCGTCCAGGCCGCCGTCGTCGATGGCCTGACCTTCGGCGCGCCGACCGAAAAGGAAGTCGAGATCGCCGACCTGCTCTGTGAACTGGTACCGTCAATGGACATGGTGCGTTTGGTCTCGTCCGGCACCGAGGCGACGATGAGCGCCATTCGCCTGGCGCGCGGCCATACCGGCCGCGACGTGTTGATCAAGTTCGAGGGCTGCTATCACGGCCATTCCGACAGTCTGCTGGTCAAAGCCGGTTCCGGCGCGCTGACCTTCGGCAACCCGTCGTCGGGCGGTGTGCCGGCCGATCTGGCGCAGCACACCATGGTGCTGGCCTACAACGATCCGCAGCAACTGGCCGATGCCTTTGCGCAACACGGCGACAAGATCGCCGCCGTCATCGTCGAGCCGGTGGTCGGCAACATGAACCTGATCGCCCCGACCCAGGCCTTTTTGACCGCCATGCGCGAGTTGACCGCCAAGCACGGCGCAGTGCTGATTTTCGACGAAGTGATGACCGGCTTCCGCGTCGGCCTCAAGAGCGCCCAAGGGCTGTTCGGCATCACGCCTGACCTGTCCACCTTCGGCAAGGTGGTCGGCGGCGGCATGCCGCTCGGCGCCTTCGGCGGCAAGCGCGAAATCATGGAACAGATCGCCCCGCTCGGCCCGGTTTACCAAGCCGGCACGCTGTCCGGCAATCCGGTCGCCACGGCTGCCGGGCTGGCCACGCTCAAGCTCATTCAGGCACCCGGCTTCTATGAAAATCTGACCACCAGGACCAAGACCTTGCGCGATGGTCTGGTCGCCGCTGCCAACAAACATGGCGTCGCCTTTGCCGCACAGAACATCGGCGGCATGTTCGGCCTTTATTTCGCTGAAAAATGCCCGGCCACCTACGACGAAGTGCTGGCCTGCGACAAGGAAGCCTTCAACCGCTTCTTCCACGCCATGCTCGAAGCCGGCCATTATTTCGCGCCGTCAGCCTTCGAAGCCGGTTTCGTCTCGGCCGCGCATTCCACTGCCGACATCGCGGCGACTGTCACCGCCGCAGATGCCTATTTCGCCAGCCTGAAGTGAGCAGCGGCAGCGCCTGGCTCGTTCTCTTTTTTGCCGGTCTCTGCGAGATCGGCTGGGCGGTCGGCCTGAAATACACCGAAGGTTTTAGCCGCCTGTGGCCATCGGTGGCCACGGTAGTCGCGATGGTCGCCAGCGTCGTTCTGCTCGGCTGGTCGCTCAAGACCTTGCCGCTGGGAACGGCTTACGCGGTATGGACCGGCATTGGCGCCGTCGGCACCGCCATTCTCGGCATTTTCCTGTTCGGCGAATCGCGCGAAGTCGCGCGGCTGGTCAGTATCGGCCTGATCGTCGCCGGTATCGTCGGTCTCAAGCTGCTGACGCCGGACTTACATTAGAAGCAGCGTCGCCAGCCCGAGAAAAATGAAAAAGCCGCCGGAATCGGTGAGGGCCGTGATCATCACCGAGCCGCCGATCGCCGGGTCGGCGCCGAATTTTTCGCGCAGCAGCGGGATGCCGACACCGGCGGTAGCCGCCAGCAACAGGTTCAGCGTCATCGCCAGGGTCATCACCACGCCGAGCAGGGCATTGCCGTACAGCCACCAGGCGGCAACACCAAGCAGCCCACCCCAGATCAGGCCATTGATCACGGCCACGCCCAGCTCCTTAAGCAGCAAGCGGAAAGGTTTCATTGCTGATACAAATGTAGGGATATGATTTATCGTCCTTCAG
>CAZGPO010000229.1:0-3997 GCA_964527745.1 uncultured Dechloromonas sp. | reverse complement strand
CCGCCATCCGTGTCCTGCAGGACCTGGAGCCCGTCAAGGAACGTCCCGGCATGTACACCCGGACGACCTGCCCGCCCCACATCATTCAGGAAGTCATCGACAACGCGGCCGACGAGGCCTTGGCCGGCTTCGCCAAAAAGATTTCGGTCGCCATTCGCGCCGACGGGGTAATTGAAGTTTCCGACAACGGTCGCGGCATCCCGGTCGAAATCCACCCGGAAGAAGGCCGGCCGGCGGTCGAACTGGTCTTCTGCAAGCTGCACGCCGGCGGCAAGTTCAACAAGACCGAATCGGGCAACGCCTACCGCTTTTCCGGCGGTCTGCACGGTGTCGGCGTTTCGGTCACCAACGCCCTGTCGACGCGGCTCGAAGTCGAAATCAAGCGCGGCGGTGGCGTGTATCACATCGCCTTCGGCGCCGGTTTCGTCACCGAGCCGCTGAGCCGCATTGGCGATTGCGGCCAGCGCAACACCGGTACGACTGTCCGCATTTCGCCCGATCCCAAGTATTTCGATTCGCCGAAGATCAATCTTGCACA
Source organism: uncultured Dechloromonas sp. (assembly GCA_964527745.1). Lineage (GTDB taxonomy): Bacteria > Pseudomonadota > Gammaproteobacteria > Burkholderiales > Rhodocyclaceae > Azonexus. The sequence goes on along the minus strand of CAZGPO010000229.1, from coordinate 3,459 downwards.
ACTCGAGCACCTGCTACGCTCGAAAGCCGTGCTCATGCCCAACGTCACGGTCGAACTCGACATCGAAGGCCAGGAAAAGAAGGTCTGGTGTTACGAGAACGGCATGGCCGACTACCTCAACGAAATGATGGTCGGCACGCCGGTGGCGCCCATTTTCGTCGGCGAGGAATATGTCGAGACGGCCAACGGCTTTGCCATCGGCGAAGGCGCCACCTGGGCGCTGGCCTGGTTCGAGGAAGGCGGCGGCAAGCCGGAAAGCTACGTCAACCTGATCCCGACCCTCGACGGTGGCACCCACGAAGCGGGGTTGAAGGCCGGCGTCTTCGAGGCGGTCAAGACTTTCGCCGACCACCACGCCATCCTGCCGGCCAAAGTGAAGCTGGCGCAGGAAGACGTCTGCGGCCGCATGACCTATTTGCTCTCGGCCAAGGTCCTCGACCCGCAGTTCCAGGGCCAGACCAAGGAAAAGCTCACCTCCCGCGACGCCTACAAGCTGGTCTCGCAGATGGTGCGCGACCCCTTCGAGCTGTGGCTGAATAGCCATGCCGATTTCGGCAAGAAGATCGCCGAACTGGCCGTCAAGGCGGCGCAGAACCGGATGAAATCGACGCAGAAGGTCGAGAAGAAGAAGTCCTCCGGCATCGCCACCCTGCCCGGCAAGCTGACCGACTGCGAATCAGACGACATCGCCCGCAACGAGGTCTTCCTGGTCGAGGGCGACTCGGCCGGCGGCTCGGCCAAGCAGGGCCGCGACAAGGAAACCCAGGCCGTGCTGCCTTTGCGTGGCAAGGTACTGAACACCTGGGAAGTCGACCGCGACCAGCTGTTCAAGAACAACGAAGTCCATGACATTTCCGTCGCCATCGGCGTCGACCCGCACGGCATCGAACAGATCGACACGGTGGACGTGACCGGCCTGCGCTACGGCCGGATCATCGTCATGTCCGACGCCGACGTCGATGGCTCGCACATCCAGGTCCTGCTGTTCACCCTCTTCCTCAAGCACTTCCCGGCGCTGGTCGAGCGCGGCCACATCCACGTCGCCCAGCCGCCGCTGTTCCGTGTCGATGTCGAAGCGCGTGGCCATACGCGCAAGGTCTATTGCCTCGACGAAGCCGAAAAGGAACAGACACTGGTCAAGCTGCGCGACGAAGGCATTTCTGAAAACAAGATCACCGTCTCCCGCTTCAAGGGCCTCGGCGAAATGAACCCCGACCAGCTCTGGGAAACCACGCTCTGCCCGGATACCCGCCGGCTGGTACCGTTCCAGGCCAGTCGCGAGACCATTGCCGAAATGAAAAAGACCTTCACACTACTGATGGGCAAGGGCGAAGCCGCTGGCCGCCGGGCCTGGATGGAGAAGGACGGCGGGCTGGTCGAAGCGGATGTTTGAGTTCATTTTCAGCCATCGGCGGCTGTTGACCGCATCCCGAAGGAATTCGCAGCGGCGCGCCAAATTCGCTGGCCGTCTTGCTGTGCAGGAGTTTCATCAGTGCCCTTGGGGTGCAACACTCGCCTTGGCATTTATCACATTCGTCGCCGGCTGCTCTTACCTGCCCGGCAAGGTGCCGGAGCCGCCGCCGGTTGCCGTCGTCGCCCCGCCCAAGCCGAAAATCGGCCTCGCGCTGGGCGGCGGTGCGGCCCGCGGCTTTGCCCATATCGGCGTGATCAAGATGCTCGAATCGCAAGGCGTCGTCCCCGACTACGTGGTCGGGACAAGTGCCGGCGCGGTGGTCGGCGCGCTGTATGCGGGTGGCAGCGATGCCTATGCGATGCAGAAAATCGGCCAGAAACTCGACGAAACGATCTTTGCCGACTGGACCCTGGGCGGGCGCGGTTTTCTGAAGGGTGAGGCGCTGCAAGCCTTCATCAATCAGCAATTGCAGAATCGTCCGCTGGAAAAGCTGCAAAAATCCTTTGCCGCCGTGACAACCGATCTGAAAACCGGCGAGCGCGTCATCCTGCGTACCGGAGACACCGGGCTGGCCGTGCGCGCCTCGGCTGCCGTACCCGGCATCTTCCAGCCGGCAGAGATTCGCGGCCGCAGCTACGTGGACGGTGGCCTGACCAGCCCGGTGCCGGTCCGCGCGGCGCGCGAGATGGGGGCCGATTTTGTGATCGCCGTCGATATTTCAGACCAGCCGCAAGGGCAGCCGGTCGATAGCGTCACCGCCATCATGTGGCAGACCATCACCATCATGGGCGGTGTGATCGGCAAGGCGGAGCTGCGCGAGGCCGATGTCGTCATTCGCCCCAACCTGCCCTACGTCAAATCCTGGGATTTCACCGCCCGCAATGACGCTATTCTGGAAGGCGAGCGCGCTGCCCAGGCGGCCCTGCCGGCTATCCGGCAGAAACTCGCCCGCCAGCCCTGAGTGCGATGAACCCGCCGCGCATCCTGTCGCCCACCCCCCCGACGACGCCGCCCCACACGCCCTACCCGTCGAGCTCCCACCAGCCCGGCTTCCTGCGCCCGCGCGGCATCGTGGCGATGCAGGACGACATCGCGCTCAGGCTGGTGCTCGAACTGTTTTCTCTGGCCGGCCTGCGCGCCATCCACGAGCGCGTCAAGGCCATTCCGCAACGCAAGCGCAGCGCGTCGCTGCACTGCTTTGCCGAGCACTTCGAGCGCTACCTCGCCACCGTCACCCCGGCCATCGCCTTCCTGCAGGGGCACGACCCGTCGATCGGCCACCGCATCGCCGGCCGCAAGTTCCTGCCCGAGGGGCCGCGCTTCGCCGCGCTCGACGTCTATATCGACGAGGACGGCGGCGACCCGCTGGCCTGGGCCTTCGGCATGCTCGGCATCCAGGACCGGGCGCGCCACCTGGCGACGCTCTATCTCGACGACCTGGCCGACGTGTTGCGCGATGCCGTCGACCCGCGCTTCGAATTCGTCCGCTACGGCGAATCGCTGGCGCGCAGCCAGCCCACCTTCGAACCGCTGGCCCGCGCCCTTGCCGCCCCGCCGACGCTGGTCGACGCGACCCTGGAAAAATTGACCATTTCGGCCGTCGACCGCAACAGCCCGACCATCGTGCTGCTTTCCGTGCCCTTCCCCGGCTCGGTCTATGCCGCCTTCCGCATGGCGCAGGCGATCAAGGCGCATGACCCGAAAATCGTCATCGTCCTCGGCGGCGGCTACGTCAAAACCGAGCTGCGCGAACTCCAGGAGCAGCGCGTCTTCGACCATTTCGACTACGTCACGCTCGACGACGGCGAGCGCCCGATTCTCGCGCTGCTGGACTATCTGGAAGGCAAACGCCCGCGCCTCAACCTGGTCCGCAGCTTCTCCCGCGTCGACGGCAAGGTCCGCTACTTCAACGCCAGCGAGCCGGACATCCCCTTCGCCGAAGTCGGTACCCCGACCTGGGACGGCCTGCCGCTCGACCGCTACCTGTCGCTGCTCGACATGCTCAACCCGATGCACCGCCTGTGGTCGGACGGGCGCTGGAACAA
>CAZGPO010000228.1:0-4000 GCA_964527745.1 uncultured Dechloromonas sp. | reverse complement strand
TTGGTCGTCATGAGCGGAATTTCGCCCATGTACACTTCCTGCTCCTTGACTTCCTTGACTGTGTCCGGCGCTTCGCGGTCCATGATCACCAAACGTACGCGCGCCCGTAGCGACGAGGCGAATGTAAGGCCACGCTGCTGGCACTCGGTTACGTCGAAGGCTGGTTCACCCAGCATGTAGCTGACGAACTCGAGGCGTGCATTACCCGAGTGCGAAACGATCGGGAAAATCGAGCCAAACGCGGCCTGCAAGCCCTGGTTTTTGCGCCGCTCAGGCGCCACTTCGTCTTGCAGGAAGTCCTTGAAAGACTGCAATTGGGTCGCCAGCAGATAAGGGACGTCAAGCACGCTGGCGCGCTTTGCGAAACTCTTGCGGATGCGTTTCTTCTCGGTGAAGGAGTAAGTCATGGTAACTCCGTGCGGATAAAGTCGAACATGGAACCTGTCGAAACAGGCAAACGCAAACGCACTCTCCCTGCCTCGGAGCAGGAAGAAAGTATCGTTTGCGTTTGCCGGCTGGCGTTATTCAAGTTTTTCGTTTTCAGATAAGTCAAACCTGTCTTACAAAGCACAAAAGGGCCGGCGGAAAACCGCCAGCCCGCATAGCAAAAGTCGCTTACTTGACTTCGACCTTGGCGCCCGCGTCTTCAAGCTGCTTCTTGAGGGCTTCCGCATCAGCCTTGGAAACACCTTCCTTGACGGCCTTCGGAGCACCATCAACCAGATCCTTGGCTTCCTTGAGGCCAAGACCGGTCACTGCCCGCACGACCTTGATGACTTCAACCTTCTTGTCGCCCGGGCCGAGCAGCATGACGGTGAATTCGGTCTGCTCTTCAGCGGCGGCGGCACCAGCACCGGCTGCCGGGCCAGCAACGGCCATGGCGGCGGCGGAAACGCCGAACTTCTCTTCGAATGCCTTGACCAGGTCATTCAGGTCCATCACGGTCATCGACCCGACGGCTTCCAGGATGTCTTCTTTGCTAATTGCCATTTCAATAAACTCCTAAATCTATTCGAATGCGATACGGATCAAGCGGCGGCTTCTTCGCGCTGTTTGGCCAAAGCGCCAAGGCAGACGGCAAAGCCGGCAACCGGGGCCTTCATGACACCCAACAGCTTGGAGAGCAGCTCTTCGCGGCTCGGGATGGAGGCAAGCGCCTGCACACCGGCTTTGTCGAGCACGTTGCCGGCATAGCTGCCAGCCTTCAGCACGAGCTTGTCATTGGTCTTTGCAAAGTCGCTGAGGACTTTTGCTGCTGCCACCGGGTCGGCGGACACGCTATAGATCAGCGGTCCAACCATGTGGTCGGCCAGGCCGGCAAACGGCGTGCCGGCGACAGCGCGACGTACCAGGGTGTTTTTCAACACACGCAGATAAACGCCAGATTCACGCGCCTTGCGCCGCAGCACTGTGAGGTCACCGACCTCGATGCCACGATATTCGGCGATCGTGATAGTCTGGGCGTTGGCTACTTGTGCCGCCACCTCGGCTACGACAGCTTTTTTGTCGTTCAGATTGAGACCCACGGGTCTTTCCTCCTTTCAAGTCATAAAACGACGGGGAAATCCCGCCGAACCTACGGCGACCTGAACCAGAAGCCATGCTGCCCGTTGCCGGTCAGCAAAAAATCTTGTTCTGGGACACCGTCTGCGCAGGCTGCTTTCACGATTAAGCCCCTTGTCGAGGCGCCTGCGGTCTTTGACGATCTGCCAGCTGCCACCATTCAGCGACAACCGACAGCCCAAAGTACTTTCTAGCCAACCAGCGTGGCCTGATCGATACGAACACCTGGGCCCATCGTTGCGGCTACCGCAACCTTGCGCAGGTACTGACCCTTGGACGAAGCCGGCTTGGCCTTGTTCAGAGCGTCGATCAGCGCCTTCAGATTCTGCTCCAGACTCTCGACAGAGAAAGAAGCGCGGCCGATGGTCGCATGCACGATGCCACCCTTGTCGGTACGGTATTGAACCTGGCCGGCCTTGGCGTTCTTGACGGCAGTCGTCACATCCATGGTCACGGTACCGACCTTCGGATTCGGCATCAGGCCGCGCGGACCAAGAATCTGACCGAGTTGGCCGACCACCTTCATCGCGTCCGGCGTGGCAATGACGATATCAAAATTGAGGTTGCCGGCCTTGACTTCGGCAGCGAGATCGTCGAAGCCGACCACGTCGGCACCAGCCGCTTTGGCCGCCTCGGCCTTTTCGCCCTGGGCGAAAACAGCAACGCGAACCGACTTGCCTGTACCGGCCGGCAGCACGACTGAGCCACGAACAACCTGATCCGACTTGCGTGCGTCGACGCCAAGGTTGATTGCTGCGTCGATCGACTCGTCGAATTTGGCGGTTGCCGTTTCTTTGGCCAGGGTCAGTGCTTCCTGAACCGGGTAGAGTTTCTGGGCGACAACCTTGTCCTGCAGGGCTTTTTGTTTTTTCGTGAGCTTGGCCATGATTACAGACCCTCCACGGTGATGCCCATCGAACGGGCGGAGCCGGCGATGGTACGAACCGCTGCATCCATATCGGCAGCGGTCAGATCAGGCATCTTGGTCTTGGCAATTTCTTCAGCCTGGGCGCGCGTGATCTTGCCGACCTTATCGGTATGCGGCTTAGCGGAGCCCGACTTGATGCCGGCCGCCTTCTTGATCAGAATGGTCGCTGGCGGGGTCTTCATCACGAAGGTGAAGGATTTGTCCGCAAAAGCGGTAATCACCACGGGAATCGGCAGACCTGGCTCGACGCCCTGGGTTTGGGCATTGAATGCCTTGCAGAACTCCATGATATTCAACCCGCGTTGACCCAGTGCGGGTCCGATCGGCGGCGATGGGTTCGCCTTGCCTGCGGGGACTTGCAGCTTGATGTAGCCGACAATCTTCTTGGCCATAAATACTCCTAAACGATGAGTAGTAACGCGCTTTCGGTTGCCACCTACTTACGCTCCTCTTGCCGGCTGATCGAGGGCAGCCAACCAACCCTGGAAACCTAGAAACTCAGGCCTTCTCGACCTGCGCAAATTCGAGTTCGACCGGCGTCGACCGCCCGAAAATCGTTACCCCCACGCGCAGGCGATTCTTTTCGTAATTGACGTCTTCAACGGCGCCATGGAAATCGGCAAACGGGCCTTCCTTGACGCGAACCATCTCGCCTACTTCGAACAACACCTTGGGCCGGGGCTTGTCCACCCCTTCCCGTACCTGCTCCATGATCTTGTCCACTTCCTTCTGGGAAATCGGCGTCGGCTTGGTCGCCGTACCGCCGATGAAACCGGTGACCTTGGACGTATTCTTGACCAGATGCCAGGAATCGTCGTCCATGTCCATTTCAACCAGAACATAGCCCGGAAAAAGCTTGCGCTCCGAAGTGACAGGCTGCCCGTTCTTCAATTCGCGAACGACCTCGACCGGCACCAGCACTTCACCGAACTTGTCCTGCATGCCGAGGCGCTCGATACGTTCCTGGATAGCCCGCATCACGCTTTTCTCGAAGCCGGAATAGGCATGAACGATATACCAGCGCTTGCTCATGATTTCCTCCAACCCAGCACGAGATCGTAAAGAACCCACTCCAGGCTCTTGTCAGTCAGGTAGAGAAACAGCGCCATGATCACCACGAAGGCGAAAACTGCGCCCGTGGTCTGCATCGTTTCCTTGCGCGTCGGCCAGACGACCTTCTTGGCTTCTACAATTGCCTCATTGGCGAAGATAAAAAAGCGCCGCCCCGGATCAGTTTTCCAGGCGACTGCAGCAGCCAGCGCAAAACCCGCGATTACCGCGAGCACGCGCAAAATCATCGCCTGCTCGGAAAGCAGGTAGAAGCCCGCCACGCCGGCAGCCAGGATTATCAGCGCCAGCGCAAACTTGATCTTGTCAGCCATTACCTTCGCGATCTTTAATAAGAGTGGCAGGGGCGGAGGGAATCGAACCCCCGACCTTCGGTTTTGGAAACCGGCGCTCTACCAATTGAGCTACACCCCTGCTGCAGAAACATCAAAGCGCCTCGGT
>CAZGPO010000227.1:0-4004 GCA_964527745.1 uncultured Dechloromonas sp. | reverse complement strand
ACCGACGCCGACGACAACCGGGTGGCGATCAAGGAATATCTGCCCAACAGCCTCGCCCTGCGCGCCGAAGGCGAAATCCAGCCGCTGATCACGGCGGAACACCAGAGCGCCTTTCGCTACGGGATGAAATGCTTTTTCGAGGAAGGCCGCGCCTTGGCGCGCCTCTCGCATCCGAACGTGATTCGCGTGCTGAATTTTTTCCGCGCCAATGAAACCGTTTACATGGTCATGGAGTACGAGCGCGGGCGGACGCTGCAGGAATTCATCCAGACGCATCGCGGCGAGGTTTCCGAACGCTTCATCCGCGGCGTCTTCACCCGGATGCTCAACGGCCTGCGCGAGGTCCATTCGCACAAGTTGCTGCACCTCGACCTGAAGCCTTCGAACATTTATCTGCGCAGCGACAACACGCCGGTACTGATCGATTTCGGCGCGGCAAGGCAAACACTGGCGACCGACCAGCCGATGCTCAAGCCGATGTACACCCCTGGTTTCGCATCACCGGAGCACTACGGCTCGCGCAAGGATCTCGGCCCGTGGAGCGACATCTACAGCGTCGGCGCCTCGATGTATGCCTGCATTGCCGGCTGCGCGCCGCAGGCGGCCAACGAACGCTACAGCAAGGACACGCTGGTGCCGGCCATGATGCGCTGGGAAGGCCAATACTCGGATCGCCTCCTGGAAATCATCGACTGGTGCCTCAATCTCAATCACTTCTACCGGCCGCAGAGCGTCTTCGCGCTGCAGAAGGCGCTGGTCGAAACCGTCACGCCGCCGGCGCCAAAGGAGACAGCAAGCTGGCTCAACCGTTTTGTCGATAAATACAAGAAAGCAAACCGATGAGATTCACGATCTACCAGGAAAGCCGCCAGGGAGGGCGTGCCAACAACGAGGACCGGACCACCTATTGCTATTCACGCGAAGCCCTGCTGATGGTCGTCGCCGACGGCATGGGTGGTCACCATTACGGCGAGATCGCCGCCCAGATCGCGGTCCAGACGCTGGCCGACAGCTTCCAGCGCGAAGCCCGGCCGACCCTGGTCGACCCCTTCCGTTTCCTGCAGAAAGGGATGACCAATGCCCATCACGCCATCCTCGACTTTGCCGAACGCCACAAGCTTTCCGACACCCCGCGCACGACCTGCGTCGCCTGCCTGGTCCAGGATAGCGTAGCCTACTGGGCACACGCCGGCGACTCTCGCCTGTTCCTGATGCGCGGCGGCAAAGTCATCGCTCAGACCCGCGACCATTCGCGCATCCGCATCCTGATCGAGGAAGGCCTGCTCTCCGAAGCGCGGGCGGCGACGCACCCGGACCGCAACAAGATCTACAGTTGCCTCGGCAGCCCGACACCGCCCGAGATCGAGTTTTCGCGCAAGACACCGCTCAATCACGGCGACATCCTGCTGCTATGCACCGACGGCCTGTGGGGCGAGTTGCCGGGAACCGACATGGCACGCACGCTTCAGGGCGCCAACATCGTCCACGCCGTGCCGCAGCTGCTATCCCAGGCGGAAACCAAAGGTGGGCAGCACGTCGACAATCTCTCGGTTGTGGCCGTGCGCTGGGAAGACACTTATATCGACGACGCGAGCAGCAGCATCTCGACGCAGACCATGGCCCTCGACGAAGTGGCCACCCATATCGAGGAATTCGGCCGCGACCCCACCCACAGGGTCGACCTCTCCGAAGATGAAATCGAGAAGGCAATCGAGGAAATCCGCGCCACCATCGACAAGTTCAACCCCAAGCGACAAGGACAGTAAAGCATGCGCCCCAGCCAACGCCAATCCGACCAGCTCCGCCAACTGCGCCTGACCCGTAATTTCACCCGCCACGCCGAAGGCTCGGTGCTGATCGAAATGGGTGACACCCGCGTGCTATGCACCGCCAGCGTCGAGGAAAGTCTGCCCTCCTTCCTGCGCGGCAAGGGCCAGGGCTGGGTCACCGCCGAATACGGCATGCTGCCGCGCTCGACCCATACGCGCACCGCACGCGAAGCGGCCAAGGGCAAACAAAGCGGCCGCACCCAGGAAATCCAGCGCCTGATCGGCCGCAGCCTGCGCGCCGTGACCGACCTGAAAGCCCTTGGCGAACGCCAGATCACGCTCGACTGCGACGTGCTGCAGGCCGACGGTGGCACCCGTTGCGCCTCGATCACCGGCGCCTGGGTCGCCCTCTACGAAGCCTGCGAAAAACTGGTGCAGGCCGGCAAGCTGCCCGCCAACCCGGTGCGCGATCACGTCGCCGCCATTTCGGTCGGCATCTACAAAGGCGCGCCGGTACTCGATCTTGACTATCCCGAAGACTCCGACTGCGACACCGACATGAATATCGTCATGACCGGCGCCGGCGGCATCGTCGAAATCCAGGGTACCGCCGAGGGCGAGCCGTTTACGCGCGCCCAGATGAACACCCTGACCGACCTCGCCGAAGCCGGCATCCGCCAGTTGATCGCCGCCCAGCAGCGCGCGCTCGCATCATGAAAAAGATCGTCCTCGCCTCCAACAACGCCAAGAAGATGAGAGAACTGAATGCCTTGCTGGCGCCGCTCGGCTTCGAGGTCATCCCACAGGAACAACTCGGCATTCCCGAAGCAGAGGAACCGCACTGCACTTTCGTCGAGAATGCGCTGGCCAAGGCACGGCATGCGTCCAAACTCTCGGGCCTGCCGGCACTGGCCGACGATTCCGGCATCTGTGTCGCGGCGCTCGGCGGCGCACCCGGCGTCTATTCGGCCCGCTACGCCGGCGAACCGAAGTCTGATGCGCGCAACAACGAGAAGCTGCTCGCCGACCTTGGCGACAACCCCAACCGCGCCGCCCATTTCGTCTCGGTCATCGTCCTCGTCCGCCACGCCGAAGACCCGCAGCCGCTGATCGCCGAAGGCGAGTGGCATGGCCAGATACTGACCGAACTGCGCGGCGAACGCGGCTTCGGCTACGACCCGATGTTCTACCTGCCGGAATTCGGCATGACCGGCGCCGAACTCGATGCCGAAACCAAGAATCGGGTGTCGCATCGCGGCCAGGCCATGCAGAAGCTGATCGAGCGCCTGCCGAGTCTGTAATCGAGGTGGCGCGAAGCATTCCCATTTTTGCCCAAAAAGCGGCGTCGACCGTAACCGCCCCCGAATTCCGCGTTTCTCCGCCGCTCGCGCTCTACGTTCATGTTCCCTGGTGCGTGCGCAAGTGCCCGTACTGCGATTTCAACTCGCACGAGGCCGGCGGGACTATTCCCGAGCGCGAATATGTCGCTGCACTGATCGCCGACCTGCAATCCGCGTTGCCGCTGATCTGGGGCCGCGCGGTGGTCAGCGTTTTCTTCGGTGGCGGTACGCCGAGCCTGCTGTCGCCGGGCGCCATCGAAGAACTGATCGCCGCCTTCCGCGCGCTGGCCATGCTCTCGCCGGAAGCGGAAATCACGCTCGAAGCGAACCCGGGGACGGTCGAGACGGAGAAGTTCGCCGGCTTTCGCGCCGCCGGCGTCAATCGCCTGTCGCTCGGCATCCAGAGTTTCAATGACGAACACCTGAAGGCACTAGGGCGCATCCATGGCGCTGCCGAAGCACGACGTGCCGCGCAACTCGCCGGCGAGCATTTCGACTCGTTCAATCTCGACCTGATGTACGGCCTGCCTAGGCAGACGCCTGAGCAAGCGCTCACCGACATCGAAGCCGCGCTGACCTTCGCGCCGCCGCACCTGTCCTGCTACCAGTTGACGCTGGAGCCCAATACCCGCTTCGCCGCCTTCCCGCCGGAACTGCCGGAAAACGACGCCTGCGCCGACATGCAGGAGGCCATCGAGGCCCGTCTGACCGCCGCCGGTTACACCAACTACGAAACCTCAGCCTTCGCGCTGCCCGGCAGGCAATGCCGGCACAACCTGAACTACTGGCACTTCGGCGACTACCTCGGCATCGGCGCCGGCGCCCATTCCAAACTCACCTTGCACGACCGCGTACTGCGCCAGATGCGCTGGAAGCACCCGAGCGCCTACCTCGA
>CAZGPO010000226.1:0-4012 GCA_964527745.1 uncultured Dechloromonas sp. | reverse complement strand
GCCTTCATAGAGCATGCAGGCGAGGCGTCGCGCCATGCCTGGAGTTGTTGCCGGCATCAATTCTTTTCTGAATTAACTACGGGTGTGGTCGGTGGTGCAGCTTCAACAGTTGTGGCAGCCTGCTCCGGTATCTTCTCCGTCTCCGGTATCAAGGTTGCAGCTACGCCTTCTCCGGTTGCGGCAATTTGCTCCTGATCGGACGCTAGGGGCAGATCGGCAGGCGGCAGTGACTCGACAACCGGTGGCGCCAAGAGAGCCGAGGATTTGCCTTCCTTGCGCACACGCCGCTTTTCTTCCGGAGGCAGGTTGGAATAAGCCTCCCACTTCTGCTTGACGACTTCTTTCTGCTCCGACGGGAGCTGGTTGAACTCCTTGTAGCTGTCTCTGATCCTGGCGCGCTGTGCCGGTGTCAGGCTGGCCCACTCGCGCATGCGGGCCTTTACGCGCTCCTGTTCATCGATGGTCATCGTCGGATAACGTTCGGCAATGCCCAGCCATTTCTTGCGGCGGATATTGTCTAGCCCGTCCCATTCGGGCGCGAGTGGCGCCAGAATTGTTTTTTGCTGCGAATTGAGCAGACTCCAGCCAGGTTGCGGCGGGGTTCCGATGACAGCAGTGGTTGGCACCTGGGCCGTGAGCGGACCCGCCAAGGCGAGGCCGAGAATTAGTCCGCCGAGGTGTCGTCTTTTAACCATTCGAAGAAATCATTATCCAAAAAAGCTTCGGGAGGCAAATCGTCGGCAAGCAGTGCACTATCCACTTCTTCAATTGCCTTAACGTACGTTACGCTATCCATATAGAAAGAAATCCACATGCCGAGCAGCAGTGCCAAGGCGGCAAGAAGCTGCCGCGCATAGCGGTTACCTGTCGTGGCTCGGAACAGGGATGCGCCCTGTCCTGCGGCTATCATCTCCGGTTGGACCTGCTTCTGGCGCAACAATGCCAGATGACGCGCTGCCTCGAGGCGCCTGGAGGCAGGTGGCGGAATGTCTTTCAAGCTATGGTTCAGCGCCTGCCGAACTCGCGATGCATAACGCTCTTCGTTCATAAATTTATCCCTCTTGCCGACAGGGCGGTTGCCAGCGTGTGGGTGGCACGCGAGCAATGAGTTTTAACGCTACCTTCTGAGCAGCCCATCGCCGCTGCGGTCTCAGCGACGTCCATCTCTTCCCAGTAACGCATGAGGAAGGCTTCCCGTTGACGTGCCGGCAGTTTTTTTATTTCATCGTCAATTATATTAAGCGTTTGCGCCTGCAGCAGCGTGCTTTCCGGCGTATGTGGACCATTTGGCCCTTCGTCGGCAGCCAGGGTTTCCAGTGGATCGCGGTCGTCGTCGTCATCGGACGAAAACGCCGACAGAACCGTTGTCCACATCGAACGGACCTTGCTGCGCCGATAAAAATCGCGAATCGTGTTCTGCAAGATGCGTTGAAAGAGCATCGGAAACTCTTCGGCCGGCCGGTCGCCGTATTTTTCCGCCAATTTCAGCATGCTGTCCTGAACGATGTCGAGTGCGCCTTCCTCCTCGCGCACGGCAAACATGGCCTGCTTGAACGCGCGGCGTTCAACGGATTCGAGAAAGTAAGCCAGTTCGTTGGGTGATGCCAGAATTGTCTCTTCCGGGAAAAGCCTTGAAATGCTTGTGGTTATTGAGCTACGCCTTGACCGAACAAAGACGCTGCATTAAGGTTACACGTTTTTCAGACAACAGTTTTATTGGGCCCAAGAATGATGATCAGCGGTGCAGAAATTGTAATCAGGTGCCTGCAGGAAGAAAAGGTCGAATGTGTTTTCGGTTACCCCGGTGGGTCCGTTCTGCACATTTATGATGCCCTCTTCAAACAGGATCAAGTCAAGCACGTGCTGGTTCGCCACGAACAGGCAGCAGTACATGCTGCGGACGCCTATTCGCGTTGCTCGCAAAAGGTGGGTGTCGCCCTCGTGACCTCGGGTCCCGGTGTGACCAATACGGTGACTGGCATCGCCACCGCCTACATGGATTCGATTCCGATGGTGGTCATTACCGGCCAGGTGCCGACCCAGTACATTGGACAGGATGCCTTCCAGGAGTGCGATACGGTCGGCATCACCCGGCCTTGCGTCAAGCACAATTTCCTGGTCAAGGACGTCAAGGATCTGGCGGTTACGTTGAAGAAGGCCTTCCACATTGCGGCAACCGGTCGTCCGGGGCCGGTCGTGGTCGATATCCCGAAGGACGTCACGGCCCAGGTATGCGATTTCGACTATCCGAAGTCGATCCAGATGCGCTCCTACAATCCGGTCGTCAAGGGACATCTCGGCCAGATCAAGAAGGCCGTGCAGATGCTGCAGGAAGCGAAGCGCCCGATCATCTATACCGGCGGCGGGGTTATCCTGTCCGACGCGGCGCCCCAGTTGACCGAACTCGTGCGCAAGCTGAATTTCCCTGTGACCAATACCTTGATGGGGCTTGGCGCCTATCCGGCTACCGATCGGCAATTCGTCGGCATGCTCGGCATGCATGGCACCTATGAAGCCAACAATGCGATGCATTACGCGGACGTGATTCTGGCGATCGGTGCCCGTTTCGACGATCGCGTGATTGGTAATCCGGAGCACTTCGGCGAGGAAAAGCGGCGTGTCATCCACATCGATATCGATCCGTCGTCGATTTCGAAGCGGGTCAAAGTCGACGTACCCATTGTCGGTAGCGTCGCCGACGTGCTTGATGAAATGCTGAAGCTGGTTGCCGGCGGCTTCAAGGCAGATCCGGAAGTGGCAGACTGGTGGAAACAGATCGACGAATGGCGTGGCCGTGACAGCCTGCGCTACAAGCAGGATCAGCTGATCATGCCGCAGTACGTCGTCGAAAAGCTCTACGAAGTGACTGGCGGCGAAGCTTTCATCACTTCAGACGTCGGCCAGCACCAGATGTTTGCCGCGCAGTACTACAAGTTCGATAAGCCGCGGCGCTGGATCAATTCCGGTGGCCTGGGCACCATGGGTGTCGGCCTGCCCTACGGCATGGGCGTTTTGCTGGCCCACCCGGGCGCGCAGGTGGCCTGTATTACCGGTGAAGGCTCGATCCAGATGTGCATTCAGGAATTGTCCACCTGCAAGCAGTACGGCCTGCCGGTCAAGATCATCAACCTGAACAACGGCATGCTGGGCATGGTTCGGCAGTGGCAGGAGATGTTCTATTCCAAGCGCTACTCGCAGTCTTACGTTACCTCGTTGCCGGATTTCGTGAAGCTTGCCGAATCCTACGGTCACGTCGGCATGCGCATCGAAAAACCGGAAGATGTAGAACCTGCACTGCGCAAGGCGTTCACCGAGCACAAGGACGATCTGGTCTTCATGGACTTCATCATTGACCCGGCCGCCAACGTCTTCCCGATGGTGGCGGCGGGCAAGGGCCTGACCGAAATGATCCTCGCCGAAGATCTGTAGGCGGGGGAGAGAATATTATGCGACACATTATTTCCATACTTATTGAAAACGAATCGGGCGCGCTGTCCCGGGTCGCCGGATTGTTCTCGGCACGTGGCTACAACATCGAATCGCTGACTGTGGCGCCGACGGAAGATTCCTCGCTTTCCCGGATGACCATTCTGACGCGAGGCTCGGACGAAGTTCTTGAGCAGATCACCAAGCAGCTCAACAAGCTGGTCGATGTGGTCAAGGTGGTTGATCTTTCCGAAGCCGCACACGTCGAGCGCGAACTGATGCTGATCAAGGTGCGCGCCACCGGCAAGGACCGCGAGGAGATGAAGCGGATGGCCGATATTTTCCGCGGCCGCATCATCGATGTCACCGAATCGACCTATGTCATCGAGTTGACCGGCGCCAGTTCCAAGCTCGACTCGTTCATTGCCGCACTCGACGCCGGCCTGATTCTCGAAACCGTCCGTACCGGTGTCTGCGGCATCGGTCGCGGCGATCGTGTTCTTAAAATTTAACTGTTTGTAAATATAGAGGTTTTCATGAAAGTTTATTACGACAAGGACGCCGATCTCTCGCTGATCAAGGGCAA
>CAZGPO010000225.1:0-4015 GCA_964527745.1 uncultured Dechloromonas sp. | reverse complement strand
AATCCCGGCATGCTTTATCTGCATGGCGACGCCAGCGATGACGATATTCTGCTGGCTGCCGACATCGAAGACGCCAAGGGCGTCTTCGCGATCACCGGCGACGATTCGCGCAACCTGATGATCGTCATCACCGCCAAGCAGTTGAAGCCGACCGTCCGCGTCGTCGCTCGCTGCCAGGAAGTACGCAATACCGAAAAGATGCGCAAGGCCGGCGCCGACGCCATTGTTTCGCCCAATTTCACTGGCGGCATGCGCATCGCCTCGGCGATGATCCGGCCACACGTGGTGTCCTTCCTTGACGAAATGCTCAAATCGGAGAAGCACCTGCGCGTCGAGGAAATTCCGATTCCGGCCGGCTTCATCCCCAAGCCGATCAGCGCGCTGCAACTGCGCAGCGCCAACTACGTGCTGCTCGCCGCCCGCGAGCGCAATGGCAACTGGCAGTTCAATCCGGACAAGGATTTCCTGCTCAAGCCGGGTTTCACGCTGATCGCAATGGCCAGCCCGCTCGGGCGCCAGGAAATCGAGGGGCTGCTTATTTCGATGCTCGCCTGAGTTCGGCCAATTTTGGCAGGCTCGCCGGGCAAAATTACTTGACCAAGGTCACCGGCAGGTCAGTCAGATGCATAAGACGCGTGGTCACCGACCCCATCAAGGCGCTGCCGATGGCGCCCAGGCCGCGCCGGCCAATGACGATCTTGTCGCAGGCGTTCTCGCTGGCGTAACGGGCAATCGTTTCCGGCACCGGACCGACCAGAACTGCCGCGGTGTAATTAACCCTGGCCTGCTCGAGCAGCGCGCGCGCCGACTCGAGGGCGTCGCCGCCGCGGGTTTCCTGCATCGCTTCGACCTCGTTTGCCGGCATGTGACTCAACAATTCGGGGGCAGTGATCGGCTCTTGAACGTTAATCAGGAAAATCTCCCGTCCGGCACAACCATCAAGGGTTGAGATGAGGTGTTGCACAGCGCGGTCCGAATGGTTGGAACCATCGACGGGAATCAGGATTTTCATGACGTCTACCTTGGGCATATTGGATTCTGAATAGGGTGAGTTTAGCCGAATCCACCCCCATGCGCAGCGGGGTAACAGCAACGATGCTAGAATTTGGGCCAAACTGGCCTGGGGAAAATAATATGAAAACACTGCATGACGGACTGCGGCTGCGCTTCGCTGTCGGCTTACTGGCGTTGTTCACCGCGCCGCTGGCCATCGCCGCACCGGGTACCGACTGGCCGACCGTTGCCGGCATTCCGGTCGATTTCATCCTCTTTGCCGCGACGCTGATCAGCGTCGCGCTGTTCCATCACTATGTATTGCAGGTCGCGCTGATCGGCGTGACGACCATTGCCATCTACAAGATCCTGTTCACCGGCTTCAAGACCGGCGCCGGACTCGCCGGTTTCGGCCTGCACATGGCGCATGAATGGGTGCTGCTCGTCAATCTGCTTTGCCTGCTCGTCGGCTTCGCGCTGTTGGCCCGGCACTTCGAGGACAGCGGTGTGCCGGAAGTGCTTCCCAAGTTGCTCCCCGAAGGCTGGCTGGGGCCGTTCGTACTATTGATCATCATCTTTCTGCTCTCCGGTTTCCTCGACAATATCGCCGCCGCACTGATCGGCGCCACCGTCGCTGCCAGCGTCTTCAAGCGCAAGGTACATATCGGCTACCTTGCCGCCATCGTCGCCGCATCGAACGCCGGCGGCGCCGGCTCGGTGGTCGGCGACACGACGACAACGATGATGTGGATCGACGGCGTCAATCCACTCGACGTCCTCGAAGCCTACCTTCCGGCTATCGTGGCGACCGTCGTCTTCGGCATTCCGGCGGCGCTGATGCAGCACAAGCACATGGCCATCAGCCGCAACCTGCAGACCACCCATCACATCGACTGGGCGCGTGTCGCCATCGTTCTTTTCATCCTCGTCGCAGCGGTGGCCACCAATGTCACGGTCAACCTCAAGTTCACCGCGCTGGCCGACAGCTTTCCCTTCCTCGGCGTCGCCGTCTGGGTTGCGCTGCTGCTCGCCATCCCGCTGCGCAAGCCGGAATGGAGCCTGATGCCGGACGCCCTCAAGGGATCGATCTTCCTGTTGGCACTGGTCACCTGCGCGTCGATGATGCCGGTCGAAAAACTGCCGCCCGCCTCATGGTATGGAACGCTCGCCCTTGGCTTCATTTCGGCTGCTTTCGACAACATTCCGCTGACCGCGCTGGCACTCAAGCAGGGGGGATACGACTGGGGTTTTCTGGCATACGCGGTCGGCTTCGGCGGCTCGATGCTGTGGTTCGGCTCATCGGCCGGCGTCGCGGTATCGAACCTGTTCCCCGAAGCCAAATCGGTGGGTCAATGGCTGCGCCACGGCTGGATGATCCCCGTCGGTTACGTGGTCGGCTTCTTCGTGATTCTTACCGTGCTGGGCTGGAATCCGCATGAACAGCAAAAGCGCGGCGGCAATGCGCCGCACGCTGTTACCGCGCCGGCGCCAACTCCTGGTGCCCCAGCTGTCGTCACCAGCGGCGGCCAGCACTGATGCGTTTCGTCTTCCTCTGGCTGATGCTCATGCCGCTCCCGGCCCTGGCGGCGGGCAGCGATGTGGTTGGTGAAAACCTGCTGTGGCTGGCGATCATCCTGATGAGCGCCCGACTGTTCTCGCCGCTGGCCGAGCGCATCGGCTTCCCGCCGGTGCTCGGCGAACTGCTGCTCGGTGTCGTTCTCGGCAACCTCGGACTACTCGGCATCCAATATTTCGGGACCATCGCCCGAGACCCGATCATCATGTTCATGGCCGAACTCGGGGTCATCATCCTGCTGCTGCAGATCGGCCTCGAAACACGGCTCGGCGATCTGGTCAGGGTCGGTGCGCGAGCATCGATGGTCGGCTCGGTCGGCATCGTCGTTCCCTTCGTTCTCGGCGCCTTTGTCGTCGGCCCCCTATTGTTGCCCGGCATGGATTTCAATGCCTACCTGTTCCTCGGCGCGACACTGGCCGCTACCTCGGTCGGCATCACCGGCCGCGTCTTCCGCGACCTTGGTCGCCTGAAGATGCCGGAAGCGCAGATCGTCCTTGGTGCCGCTGTCATCGACGACGTACTCGGACTGGTCATTCTTGCCGTCGTTACCAGCCTGGTCGAAGCAGGAACGGTGAGCGTCGGCGAGGTTTCATGGATCATCGCCGAGGCAGTGCTTTTCCTCGGCGGTTCGATCGCCATCGGACGCGCCATGGCGCCGCATCTGCTGCGCTGGATATCGCGTCTCGACAGTAGCCACTCGATGCTGTTTTCTCTGGTTCTGGTCGTCGGCCTGTTCATGGCCTGGCTGGCGCACGCCATCGGGCTGGCGCCGATCATTGGTGCCTTTGCCGCCGGTCTCCTGTTCGAGCCGGTTTTCCTCAAGGAGTTCGAGACGCCCAGGATGGTCCAGGAAATCGAACAGGTGCTGCCGGAGGGCTACAGCGCGGCGCAACAGGAAAGAATCCGCGCCGTGCTCGCTCGCAACACCAGCCATCAACACGAACACATGCTGGAACCGATCGGTTATTTCTTCGTACCGGTTTTTTTCGTGCTGACCGGGATGCAGGTCGACCTGAGCGTTCTCGCTGACCCCAAGGTTGTTGGCGTCGCCCTGGGCGTCACGGCAGCAGCGGTTATCGGCAAACTGGTCGCTGGTTTTGCTGCCGGCAAAGACAAGAATCCCTGGCTGGTCGGCTGGGGCATGGTTCCGCGCGGCGAGGTCGGACTCATTTTCGCGATGGTCGGCAAGAAACTTGGCGTCATGAGCGAAGAGATGTTTTCGGTGATTGTCATCATGGTCATCCTGACCACGCTGCTGACGCCGCCGATTCTTACCCTGCTGCTGCGTCGACAGCAGCCCGCGAATTAAGCAGCAGCTTTGTTACTGGCGCTAAACGCAGAACAGAAGCGCCGGCGCTGGCTGGTGCTCGCTGTCGTCGCCAGTGCTTATGTACTGTCCTTTTTCCAGCGTTTCGCGCCGGCAGGCATTGCCCAGGACCTGGCCGC
>CAZGPO010000224.1:0-4035 GCA_964527745.1 uncultured Dechloromonas sp. | reverse complement strand
GCCGAGCAATTGTTCGACCTGATGACCAAGTTCGCCGAGTACGGCTTCAACAAGTCGCACACCGCCGCCTACGCCGTCGTCACCTATCACACCGCCTGGCTCAAGGCGCACCACTGCGCGGCCTTCATGGCGGCGACCCTGTCTTCGGACATGGACAATACCGATGCGGTGAAGATTTTTTACGAGGATACCGTCGCCAACAAGGTGAGGGTGCTCGGGCCGGATGTGAATGCCTCGAATTACCGCTTCGAGCCGGTCGACCGCGACACCATCCGCTACGGTCTGGGGGCGGTCAAGGGGACCGGCGAGCAGGCGGTCAATGTCATCCTGAAAGCCCGGGAAAGCGGCGGGCCGTTCAAGGATCTGTTCGATTTCTGCCAGCGTTGCGACAAACGCATGGTCAACCGGCGCGCCACCGAGGCGCTGATCAAGGCCGGTGCCTTCGACAGCATCGATTCTGAGCGCTATAAACTGCTCGCCTCGGTGGGCATTGCGATGGAATTCGCCGAGCAGGCCGAACGCAATTCAATGCAGACCAGCCTGTTCGATGTCGGCCCGGCGGCCGAAGAGCATGCGCCGCAATATCTTGCGGTCAAGCCGTGGGACGAAAAGGAACGGTTGATGCAGGAAAAAACAGCGCTCGGTTTTTTCTTCTCCGGCCATCCCTACAACACCTGCCGGAAGGAGTTGATGCGTTTCATCCGCCGGCCGCTGGCGCGCCTGGAACCGGCCAGGGAAATGACGACGATTGCCGGCCTGGTGGTCGGCGTGCGGACTCAGATGACGCGGCGCGGGAAAATGCTTCTGGTGCAACTCGACGATGGCACCGGGACGGTCGAAGTTTCTGTCTACAACGAGTTGTTCGAGGCCGAGCGCGGAAAGATCGTCACCGACGAAGTGCTGATCATCGAAGCAAAGGTCAGCCATGACGATTTTTCCGGCGGTATCCGCGTCACTGCCGACAAGCTGATGACACTGGGCGAAGCGCGGACGCGCTTTGCCAAACATCTGCTGCTGCGCATGAATGGCGATTCGGACGCGCGCAAGCTGAAATCGCTGCTGCTGCCGTTTGCCCCGGGGTCGGCGCAGGTCCGCATTCGCTACCGCAACGCTACCGCCGAATGCGAAATGGTGCTCGGCGACGCAGTGCGCGTGCGCCTCGACGACCTGCTGCTCGATGCCCTGAACGGCTGGCTGCGTCCGGAGAACGTCGAGATCGTCTATCAATGATTAGGTCATCGACCGCGCACTGCTGGATGAGGTGAGCGCCGAGGCGCAACGTGCCCCGCGCCGGCGCCGGCCGTTCGACTGAGGCTGCGCCAAGGTCACACGCTGCAGATACGAATCTGCATCGTCGTCGCCATCAACCGGTTCTCGCGTACCGCGGGGCACTGATCATCCGCGGCCTCACCAG
The DNA here is from genome assembly GCA_964527745.1 of uncultured Dechloromonas sp. GTDB lineage: Bacteria > Pseudomonadota > Gammaproteobacteria > Burkholderiales > Rhodocyclaceae > Azonexus. Next base: position 2,621 of record CAZGPO010000224.1, on the reverse strand, counting down.
CTGAATCCCACGCCGGCATAGGGGCCGGCGAAGCGCATGTCGTAGGCGAAGTTCTCCTTGCTGTAGTCGAAGGCGACGACCCGATAGCCGAGCTTGCCGGTGATGCCGGGCGAGAAAGCGTAGTTGGCGCCGGCGATCACCTGCCAGCTCAGGTCGGAGCCGGCGCTGAAACCGCCGACGTCGGCATAGCCGACCAGCGTCCAGTGTTCGCCAACAGGATGGCGAATGCGCGCGCCGATGACCGGATCGACCCAGTGCGCCTTTTGCCCGAAGCTGCGTCCGAGCGCCGGCAGTTGCGGCAACGTCACTCGCAAGTCCACATCGCCCTCCACCGAGGCGTAGCGCAGGCCGCCGAACAGGTTGACCTGGCTCGGTCCGTCGCTCACCCGGTAGCTCGCCAGCAGCGTGTACATCTGCTGCGTGACCGTGCCGTCCGCCGCCAGTGTCACGAAACCTTGCAGCCCGGTGACGGCGGCGGTGTCCGAAACCTTGAAATAGACGGCGTCGAAGAGCACGCCCCAGCGGCCATTGCGCGCTTCGAAACTGCCGCTGGCGGCGAAATCGAGAACCTTGAACAGGTCGGAGAAGTCCTGCTGCACGTTGAGGCCCTGTTGCGGGCGATTGTTGATGGCGAGCGTGCCGTCCAGCCCGGTCGCCCACAGGTAGGGCGTGGCCTCGAAGCGCCACGACTCTGCTGCCTCGTCCGCGGCCACTGCCGGCAGCGGGCTTGCGAACGCCCCGGCGAGCAGCGCCCAAGCTACGGCAGGGCAGCCGCGGCGATGCGATCCAAAAACGCCGGCCACCCGGATTTTCGTGGGCTGGGCCGCTCCCTTCGTTGCCGGCTGGCGCATCAGTCACCCGCCGAGTTCGGCGGCAGCAGATCGGGCACTTCGAAAGGCTTCGGACCCACCGTCGGCGCTTTCGGGGCCGTGCCCGGCAGCATCTCGAAGTTCGGATGGAAGACCACCATCAGGCTGCGCAGCTGGTCGAACGGCTTGCGGTCGCCCTCGAACTTCGCCTTGCCGGCCTTGATCAGGTCGTCGAAGGAACTGGCGCCCATCATCACCTGGTCGAGATCGCTGCGGTTCAGCGTGATCGTCAGATCCGGCTTCGGGGCCTGTTCGCCCTTGATGTTGGTCAGCGTCGCGTTGCTCAGCTCGATCAGGTACTTCTCGCCGTTGTCGGGCGTCACCAGATTGATCGTGAAGCGCATGCCTTCGGCCTTCCTCGGGTCCATGCTGATGCCGAGGAAGTCGAGCCACTGCTCGGTCGACATCGCGCGGATCACGTCGGGTCCGCTCGTCCGGGGCGGGGTGCCGCCGGGGAGGCCGTTGCGCAATTCATAAGCGCCCTGCAGGTAGATGTTGCGTAGGCTCGGGCTTTCCTTCTGGTAGCCGAGCTGCTCGAAGGCGTCGGCCAGCAGGTCCTTGGCCGGCTGGTTGCGCGGTTCGGCGAAGACCAGGCGGTTCAGGATTTCGGTCGCCTCGCGGTACTTGCCCTGGGCGATCAGCTGCTTGCCCTTGGCGATGATCTTGGCGGAGCCGCCCATCATCTCGACGTATAGCGGCGCCGAATCCTTCGGCGAGAGCGGGGCGATGTTGGTCGGATTGCCGTCCCAGTAGCCGAGGAAGCGGTTGATGACGCCGCGGCTGTTGTGCTGCTCCGAGCCGTGATAGCTGTGCGCCGGCCACTGCTTCCACAGGCTGTCCGGCAGCTTGTAGACGTTCTGGATCTCGTTGACCGTGACGCCCAGGTTCGCGTAATGCAGCGACTGGTTGTTCAGGTTGGCGTAGGTGTCGCGTTGCGTGCGCATCACTTCCTGGATGCGCGCGTTGCCCCAGCGCGGCCAGCTGTGCGAGGCGAACATTACTTCGGCTTCCTGACCGAACTTGTAGAGCGCCACGTTGATCTGCTTCGACCAGTTCAGGGCGTTGCGCACCGGCGCGCCGCGCGGCGTGTAGATGTTGTGGATGGTGCCGGTGATGTTCTCAGCCGCCCAGAAGGCCTTGAACTGCGGGAAATATGTGTTCATCTCGGCGGGCGCCTCGGTGTCCGGCGTGTTCTGGAACACCATTTTGATGCCGTCGAGCGTCACTTCCTCGAAGTCCTTGCTGATGATCACGTTGGGCGGGATCAAACCGGTGTTGCCGTTGGCGACATTCTTGCCGATCGACTGGTCCACGTGGCCGTGCGGGTCGCGCGGCAGCAGCACCGCGTAGGAGTACTGCGTGCGCCGCGACATGGCGTTGCCGGCGAAGACGTTCTCGGAAATCGCCTCGCGGAGGAAGCCCTCGGGGGCGATGATCTTGACCTTGCCGCTGGTGACATCGGCTTCGTCGACCACGCCGCGCACGCCGCCGAAGTGATCGACGTGCGAGTGCGAATAGACGACGCCGACGACCGGTCGCTTGCCGAGTTTTTCGTTGATGAATTCGAGCGCGGCGCGGGCGGTTTCCTTGGCGGTCAGCGGGTCGAAGATGATCCAGCCGGTGTCGCCCTTGATGAAGCTGATATTGGCCAGGTCATAGCCGCGCACCTGGTAGATCTTGCCGGGCAAGACCTCGTAGAGCCCGTAGGCCATGTTGAGCACGGCCTGGCGCTGCAGCGACGGGTGGATGCTC
>CAZGPO010000223.1:3527-4039 GCA_964527745.1 uncultured Dechloromonas sp. | reverse complement strand
GGTTGGCGAGCTGGACGCGCAACTTCGGGTTTGGTTCACCAAAAAGCCACCAGTTTTTGCGCCGACTCTCACGCTTGTTGGCGTCGCGCTCTGGCTTCACTCGCTCATAAACCCACTGGTAAGTCGCCGGGTAACGGCTACGGGTGTCTTCTGCGGTCAACCCGAATAAATCGATCACTTTCACGCCGCGCGGCCGATCGGTCAGATCGCGGCCGTTGCGGTAATCCTTGATCGGCGCTTCGGTTTCGAGTTTGGCGGCATCTTCGGGGGTAACGATGAAACCGGCACCAAACAAACAGAAGCCGCGATTACTGATGTGCTCATTTGCCTGCAACGGCTTGGCATCCGCGACATCCGCCCCCATCCGCAAATCGGCGTGCAGCTTGCCGCTACGGGCATCCAGCGTCACCTCCAGCCCTTCGCCGCCGGCTTCGCGCTCGCCGGTTACGGTCAACAGCCGGCCTTCACCCATCCCCCTTCCAGCCTCCCCCTTGAAGGGGGAGGAGCTTATG
>CAZGPO010000223.1:3047-3517 GCA_964527745.1 uncultured Dechloromonas sp. | reverse complement strand
GCCGTCGGCGCTGTCCACCCAGGGGTGGTCAGGGATGGCGAAGGCTAGGCTGAGGCCGCCGTCGAGCGCGGCCTGGACGACGCGGCGGTTGAAGGTCTGTTTCAGGCTGTTGGTGGTGATGAAGCCGAAGCGCTGCGCCTGACCGGCGTTGACCAGCGCGGCGGCGTGCTGCCACCAGTACATGACGTAGTCGGCGGATTCCGGCACTTCGGACCAGGTCGACCGCAGCGCTTCGACGTAGCCGTCGCCGAGAGCGGCGCGCAGGGTGGCGGCGCCGATGAAGGGCGGGTTGCCGACGATGTAGTCGGCGGCCGGCCATTGGGCGCGACGCGGGTTGTGGTAGCGCAGCAGCGGCTGGCGGGCGCTTTCGTCGGGCACCTGCTCGCCGGTGATGGCGTGGGCCTTGGTGGTCTTGCCGTCCCAGCGGCTTTGCGCGATGCCGTTGACGTCGCAGACGGGCGCGCTGCCAT
>CAZGPO010000223.1:0-3037 GCA_964527745.1 uncultured Dechloromonas sp. | reverse complement strand
GGTGCTGCGGCCGTCCCAGCGGGTCAGCGGTTTGCCGCTGGGGTCGGTGGCGTAGTCGATGGCGTCATAGGCGAGCACGGCGTCGCGGCATTCGATGTTCTTGAAATCGCGCAGGATGGGGCTGGGCGGCAGGCCGGCGCTGCGCGTGCGGAAGTGCCATTGCAGGTAGCCGATCCACAGCACCAGCTCGGCGATGGCGGCGGCGCGCGGGTTGAGTTCGAGGCCGAGGAACTGGTGCGGGTCGACGGTGAGGCCTTCGGCTTCCAGGCGTTGCTGGGAGCCACCCAGGGTCTGGCCGATGCTGTGCGCGAAGTCGAGGATTTCGCCTTCGAGGCGCTTCATGTGTTCGAGCGTGACGTAGAGGAAATTGGCCGATCCGCAGGCGGGGTCTAGCACGCGCACCTGACACAGGCGGTGGTGGAAGGCGTCGATTTCGGCGAGCGCGGCGGCAGGCTTGCCTTCGTTGGCGAGGAGCAGCGCGGCGGCCTGGACGTTGGCCCAGTGCTCGCGCAGGGGTTCGATGACGGTGGGCAGGACGAGGCGTTCGACGTAGGGGCGCGGGGTGTAGTGGGCGCCGAGGCTGTGGCGCTCGGCGGGGTCGAGGGCGCGTTCGAGCAGGGTGCCGAAGATGGCGGGTTCGACCTGCGTCCAGTCGGCGCTGGCGGCTTCGCGCAGGAGGCCGATCTGGTCGCGGTCGAGCGGGAGGACGTCCGGCGTCTTGAACAACTTGCCGTTGAAGCGCGGCAGGGTGTGGCGGAGGACGACGGAGAAGCCGCCTTCGTCCATCTCTTTCCACAGGGCGCCGACGAGCGGGACGAACTGGCCGGGGTCGCGTTGCAGGGATTCGAGCAGGTCGGTAAATGCCCGCCTGGGCAGCAGGCCGACGTCTTCGGCGAACATGCTGAACAGGCAGCGGGTGAGAAAGCCGGCGACACGCTCGGCGTGGTGGCCAGCGCTTTCCAGCGCCTTGGCGACGCCGGCCAGCTTTTCGGCGATATGCCGGGTGGCGCGGGCGGCGGCACGGCTGGGGTCGAGGCTATGCGGGTCGGTCCAGATGGCCTGGAGGCGGGCGCGGATGGCGTCGTCGGCGAGGTCGACGAGCTTGATGCGGTGCGAGCGCGGGTCGGGAAACGGGGTGTAAGTGGCGCCGCTGCGGCTGAACTCGGCGTAGATTTCGAGCACGTTGCCGACGTCGACCGTGACGATGAAGGGCGGCCGGCCCTCCTCCGCCGGCAGCGCCCGGGCGTAGCCTTCGGCCTGGGCACGGGCGCGCAGCATGGCGTCGTCGAAGCCTTTGGTCTGCGCGCCCTGCTTGAGTTTCTTGGCTTCGAGCACGAAATGGCCGCGCTTGTAGCAGTCGATGCGGCCTTCGGAACTTTTGCCGTCGCCGTGGCGGAAGATGACGCGGCGCTCGAAAACATAGTCGTTGTCCCGCGTGTCCTCGCGCGCCGGGTTGGGCGGCGGCTCGCCGAGCAGATCGGCCAGCTCGCGGACGAAACTCTGGGCATTGGCGAGTTCGCTGCCGCTGGCGTGCTGCCAGCGGGCGATGAAGGATTCGGGCGTCACGGCGATCCGTTCGTCATCGGAAAGCGCCGATGATAGCCGGATTCCGGGGGTTTTACGGGGTCGACCGCGACAGGCTGTTAACCGGCGGCTTTTTCCAGCAGGGCCAGGCCGAGTTCGGTCTTGTCGGCGCCGCGCTCGGCCCGGACCAGGAAACGGGTTTCGGCGTCGAACTCGGCAAGCATCAGGGTGGTCATTTCATCGATCAGCCGATTGAGCGGCGTGCCGCGGCTTTTCGCGAGCGCTTTCAGGCGGCGGTGTTTTTCGTCGGGCAGACGAACGGTCAAGGCGGTCATTTTTCCAGTTCCTTCAAAAAATCATTCGGCGAAACGACACGAAGCTGCGGAAACCGCAATTCCATGCGCTGAAGGTCGCGCAGATTGCGCGTGACGATCAGATCGGCGCCTCCGGCAATTGCCAGTTCCACGAGATGGTTGTCGGCCTCATCCGGCAAATTGGGACGCCACATGTAATACACCCGCACCCACTCGCATTTGGACAGGAAGACATCGAGCAAAGTTTGCCGCTCTTCCGGTTCCAGCCGCGATCGCTCGAACAGCGCCTCGCGCCCGAGCACATCCTCGAACTCCGCCAGCAGTGCGGCGCCCATCAACGGCACACATTGCCCGCGCAGGCAGGCGGCAATCGCGAGGTTCGTCGCGCCTTTGCCGAGGCAGGCACCAAGAAAGATGTTGGTATCGATGACGACTTTCATGTGCAATTTATGGTATCAAAAAAGCCACCAACTGGAAATCTCTCCCATAAACCCAGATTGTCCATTAGCGATTTTTGGAGCAAAGTCTGAGGGCTTGCTGCGGCGGTGTGGCGAGGTTGGTTCTAATGGATACCGTTAGAGAACGTCCTTTTGATTCAGCAGGATAGGTCAACATCATGGCAAGATCGATGCTACAAGGGGAAGGGTTTTCGGTCAGCTTCAGCGACCGCGAGATCACGGCCTGGGGCGGCCTGGCGCTGTTCAAGCAGATGCTCGACAGCATGGGGTGGTCGCAGGCGGTCGCAGGCTGGGGCTTGCCCGAGCCGAAGTCCAACCGGGGCTACGCGCCACTGCAACTGATCGAGCAGTTCATCGTCTCGATCTGGTGCGGCGCCTGCCGGTTTGCCCACATGGAAACGGTGCGCATGGACAGCACGCTGGTGCGATTGTTTGGCTGGACCAAAGCAGCCGGCCACAAAGCCATCATGCGGATGTTTGGCCGTTTCGACATGCTGGCCAACGAGCGTGTGCAGGCCGAGGTCTATCGCTGGTTCTTCGGCAAGATCAGCGCATTGAAGCAGATCACGCTGGACGTGGATTCCACGGTGATCACGCGCAACGGCGAGCAGCAAGGTGCGGCGCGTGGCTACAACCCCAGCCGCCACGGCCGCGCCAGCCACCACCCGCTGCTGGCCTTTGTCAGTGAGGCGCGCATGGTGGCCAACTTCTGGCTGCGCCCGGGTAATGCCCACAGCGCCA
>CAZGPO010000222.1:0-4043 GCA_964527745.1 uncultured Dechloromonas sp. | reverse complement strand
GCCTTCTACGGCTCGGAAAAGATGGGCGTTTCGCCGAAGGGCGCCAAGGTGCATGTCGCCATCGCCGCCTGGCCCTGGGGCGCCTACCTTGGCGAGGAAGGCATCGAGCGCGGCATCCGCGTCAAGGTGTCGAGCTACACTCGCCATCACGTCAATATCTCGATGGTGCGCGCCAAGGCGTCCGGCCATTACATCAACTCGATCCTCGCCAACAACGAAGTGACCAACGAAGGCTACGACGAAGCCATGCTGCTCGATCCGGAAGGCTACGTTGCCGAAGGCGCCGGCGAGAACCTGTTCATCGTCAAGCAGGGCAAGCTGTTCACGCCTGACCTGACCTCGTGTCTGGAAGGCATCACGCGCGCCACGGTGCTGCAGATCGCTGCCGAACTCGGCCTTTCGGTGCAGGAAAAGCGCATCACCCGCGATGAGGTTTATTGCTGCGACGAAGCCTTCTTCACCGGCACCGCCGCCGAGGTGACGCCGATTCGCGAACTCGACGGTCGCCAGATCGGCATCGGCCGGCGCGGCCCGATCACCGCCCAGATCCAGGCCAAGTACTTCGACGTGGTCAATGGCCGCTCCACCCAGCACGACGACTGGCTGGCCTACATCTAAGTCCCGGGAAAAAATGATGTCCGACAGCAAAACCATCGAAGTCACAGCCCATGACCTGCCACTGCACTGCCCGCAGCCCAATGCGCCGTTGTGGAGCCAGCACCCGCGCGTCTTTCTCGACGTCCTCAAGACGGGCGAGGTGGTCTGCCCTTACTGCAGCAACCACTACGTCTTCAAGGGCGACGCGCCCAAGGGCCATCACTGAACCCGTGGCGGGCGCCCAACCCGCCACTCGCGCACGATGAAGGCACTGATTGTCGCCCCCTCGTGGATAGGCGATACCATCATGGCGCAACCGCTGTTCGCGCGGCTGCACGCCAGACACCCCGACCTGCAACTCGACGCCCTGGCCCCGCGCTGGGTGGCGCCGGTGCTGCAGCGCATGGGCGAAATCGCCGAAGTCGTCGAAAGCCCATTCGGGCATGGCCAGCTTTCCATCAAATCGCGCTGGCGCCTGGCCCGGCAACTGGCAGGGCGCGGCTACGACGCCGTCTACGTCCTGCCCAATTCGCTGAAATCGGCCATCGTGCCGTTCATGGCTGGCATACCACAACGTATCGGCTTCACCGGCGAAGCGCGCTACGGCCTGATCAACGTGCGCCACGACCTCGACAAACAGGAATTGCCGCTAATGGTCGAGCGTTTCGCACAGTTGGCGGAAGCCCCCGGCGCCCCGCTGCCCAAACCCATTTTTCACCCGAAAATCCGGTCGACCGCAACCGATCAGCAACAGACGCTGGCCGAACTCGCGCTCGCCAAGCCTGAACGTATCGCCGCTTTCTGCCCCGGCGCCGAATACGGCCCAGCCAAGCGCTGGCCGTCCAACCATTTCGCGGCGCTGGCCAAGAAGCTCGCCACCGAAGGCTACGTCATCTGGCTCTTCGGCTCGCCCAAGGATCACGCCGTCGCCGAGGAAATCGTGCACCTCGCCCCCGGCCTCTGCCGCAACCTGTGCGGCGCCACTTCGCTCGCCCAGGCCGTCTACCTGCTGGCGCTGTCCGACCTGGTGGTCTGCAATGATTCCGGCCTGATGCATGTCGCCGCCGCGCTGGGACGGCCGATCGTCGCACTTTACGGATCCTCTTCGCCCGGCTTCACGCCGCCGCTCTCGGACCAAGCCGACATCGTCAGCCTGAATCTCGACTGCAGCCCCTGCTTCAAGCGTGAATGCCCGCTCGGCCACCTCGACTGCCTCAACAAACTCTCGCCGGAACAGGTCTTCGCGGCCTGCCTGAAACGGAGCAAATCATGAGCAACCCCGCCAATTTCGCCACCCCGGAAGACGTCGAACAGGCGTTCTACGATGCCGTCCTAAAGGGCGACGCCGACCTGCTGATGAATCTGTGGGCCGAGGACGAGGAAACCCTGTGCGTACACCCGACCGGCGTTCGCCTGAACGGCATCGTGCCGATCCGCGAAAGCTGGCGCGGCATCTTCGCCAACGCCGCGCTGCGCGTCCAGGCTGAGCCGCTGACCCACTGGCAGTGCTCGGTGCTGGCCATCCATCACCTGACCGAGATCCTCTTCGTCGGCGACGATCCCGGCCCGCACGGCCCCTTGCACGTGACCCACGTCTATGCACGCGGCGCCCACGGCTGGCGTCTGGTCAGCCGTCATGCGTCAGCAGCGGATGACAGCCATCAGGCAATGGCCGACGCCGTTCCGCACACGCTGCACTAAAATGCCACCAAAGCCGTACCGGGCGCCGGCCTGGCTGCCCGGCGGCCACGCCCAGACGATCTGGCCGCTGCTGATCAAGCCCACCCCGCTCAAGCTGCGGCGCGAACGCTGGGATACGCCGGACGGTGATTTCATCGACGTCGACCATCTCGACGGCCCGCGCCACGCCCCACTGCTCGTCCTTTTCCATGGCCTCGAAGGCAGCGCCCGCAGCCACTACGCGCTATCTACCGCGCACGCCTGCAAGAAGGCCAGCTGGCGCCTCGCCCTGCCGCACTTCCGCGGCTGCTCGGGCGAAATGAACCGGCGGCCGCGCGCCTACCATTCGGGCGACTCTGAAGAAATCGACTGGATCCTGCGCCGTCTGCAGGCCGCCAACGCCGGTGCCCGGCTGCACGCAGCGGGGGTTTCGCTCGGCGGCAACGCGCTGCTCAAATGGGCCGGCGTACAAGGCTCTTCCGCCAACGCAGTGGTCACTGGTGTCGCCGCCTTGTGCGCGCCGCTCGACCTCGCCGCCTGCGGCCATCATCTGGCGCGCGGCTTCAACCGCGTCTACACCCGGCACTTCCTGAACACCATGAAAGCCGTGTCGGCCGCCCGCCTGCGCTTGCACCCCGGCCTCTTCGACGAGGCGCGCATGCTGCAGGCGACCAATCTCTACCAGTTCGACGATGTGGTGACCGCACCGATCCACGGCTTCGCCGGGGCCGACGACTACTGGCACCGCGCTTCGGCCAAACCCTGGCTGAAATCGATTGCCATTCCGACCCTTGCGGTCAACCCGAAAAATGACCCGTTTTTGCCCGCCACCTACCTGCCGACCGCGGCCGATGCCAGCCCGCTGGTCCGCCTCGAACAGCCGGCCGGCGGCGGCCATGTCGGTTTCGTCAGCGGCGCATTTCCCGGCAATCTGGACTGGCTGCCGCAAAGGCTCTTACACTTCTTCCTTCACGAAACGTCGTAAACGAAACCCACCATGACCCAACTCCCCGCTGAAATTTTCAAGGCCTACGACATTCGTGGCATCGTCGATAAATCCCTGACCGCGGACGTCGTGCGCCAGATTGGCCACGCCCTCGGCTCGCTGGCCGTCGAACAGGGCCAGCAAGCCATCGCCGTCGGCCGCGACGGCCGCCTGTCCGGCCCCGAACTGGCCGGCGCCCTGATGGACGGCATCTGCGCCGCCGGCGTGGACGCCATCGACGTCGGTTGCGTGCCGACCCCGGTCACCTATTTCGCCGCCTACGAACTCGGCTGCAACTCCTGCGTCTCGGTCACCGGCAGCCACAACCCGCCCGACTACAACGGCCTGAAGATGGTCATCGGCGGCACCACGCTGGCGCTCGACGCCATCCAGGACCTCAAGCGCCGCATCGAAGCGGACAATTTTAAGCATGGGAAGGGCGAGCGCCGCAGCGCCGATGTCATCGGCGCCTACATTGAGAAAATCGTCGGCGACGTGAAACTGGCGCGCCCGCTGAAGATCGTCATGGACTGCGGCAACGGTGTGGCCGGCGCGGTCGCCCCGGAATTGTTCAAGCGCCTGGGTTGCGAGATCATCCCGTTGTTCTGCGAAGTCGACGGCAATTTCCCGAACCACCACCCTGACCCGTCAAAGCCGGAAAACCTGGCCGACGTCATCAAGGCACTCAAGCAAACCGACGCCGAAATCGGCATCGCCTTCGACGGTGACGGCGACCGCCTCGGCGTGGTGACCAAGGACGGCGAGATCATCTACCCCGACC
>CAZGPO010000221.1:0-4057 GCA_964527745.1 uncultured Dechloromonas sp. | reverse complement strand
TGGCGCTCGCCTTGCTGATCTGGCAGCGCCCCAACCTGCTGCTGCTCGACGAGCCGACCAACCACCTCGACCTCAACACCCGCGAGGCGCTGGCCGTCGCTCTCAACGAGTTCGAAGGCACGGTGATGCTGGTCAGCCACGACCGGGCGCTGCTGCGTTCGGTGTGCGACGAGTTCTGGCTGGTGTCGCGCGGTGGCATCGCGCCCTTCGATGGCGATCTGGAAGACTACCAGCGCTACCTGCTCGACGAAGCCAAACGCAGCCGGGAGCAAGCCGCAGCGGAACAGAAACGCGCCGCCTGAGGCCGATCTCCCACCTCAGGCATTCTCGATCAGGATTTCCTCGATCGTCTTGGCCGCCCGCTTGCAGCCGTCGAGCACTGCCTCCTGGGTGAAATAGAGGCCGCGCATTTTCACCGCATGCCACGCCGCCTGTTCGTCGCCTTCATGCTCGAACAGCTTGGCCACCGCTGCGCGCATCGCTTCGCTGGCACGGCTTTCGAGATCATCCACCTGGCGGCAAAAAACGACGATATCGCTCGTCCGGTTGCGATCGGCCAGAGCGAGTACCGCACGATTCAGGAGCAGACAGGCATCGGCACCGAACGACGCCATGCTGCGCGCCTCGGCAGTCGAGCTGGCAATGCTGTACATGGCAACAGCATTGGCGGCGCTCTGCAGGGTATCAAGCACGCGGTCGAGATCGACGATCAGCGTGTGCAGTTGCTCGCGATTGATCGGTGTCGTGAAGGACTCGTACAGCAACCGGATGAAATCGGCCTTGATGCGGTCGGCGCTTGCTTCGTTGGTATTGACTTCCTCAATCAGTGCGCGGTTGAGTTCACTCGTGTTACCAAGTCCGCTGACCAGGCGCAGTGTGGCATTGGCGCCAGCCACCAGACGATCGGTATGCGCCCCCAGGAGTTCGAAAAAGGTACCGCGTTGCGGCATCACATTGTCAAGCATGGTCCCCGTTCCTTTTGACGATCACAGGAAGCTGCGGCCAACGTACCAGAACACCGCGGCGATCAGCCCCGCTGCCGGAATCGTCAACACCCAAGCCACCAGCAAATTGAAAGTCACCGCCCAGCGCACCGCCTTGACATCCTGCGCCGTGCCGACCCCGACGATGGCGCCGGTGATGGTGTGGGTGGTCGACACCGGGATACCGGCAAAGGTCGCCAGCCCGAGGCTCAGGGCGCCGCCCATCGAGGCGCAGGAGCCGCTGACCGAATTGAGGCGCGTGATCTTGCTGCCCATGGTCTTGACGATGCGCCAGCCACCGAGATAGGTGCCCCAGGCAATCGCGCCATAGCAGCAATAGACGACCCACATCGGCAGGGTGCTGACATCCGTCGTCGACAAACCGGCGGTGATCAGCAGCAGCCAGATGATGCCGATCGTCTTTTGCGCATCGTTGCCGCCATGCCCCAGACTGTAGGCGGCCGCAGCGAGCAGTTGCCCGTTACGGAACCATTTGCTCGCCTGATGCGGTGTGCTGTTGCGGAAGATCCAGGCGACGAGCACCATCAGCATGCCACCGATTAAAAATCCGACCATTGGCGAAATGATGATGCAAATCAGTATCTTGCCGAAGCCGCTCCAGATGATCGGCGTGAAGGCCCCGGCCTTGGCCGCTGTCGCGCCGACCAGACCGCCGACCAGGGCGTGCGACGACGACGACGGAATACCGTAGAACCAGGTGATGATGTTCCAGGCCAGCGCCCCCATCAAGGCACCGAAGATGACGAAATGATCGACCAGTGCCGGGTCGACCGTCCCCTTGCCGATGGTCGCCGCCACTTTGAGCTGGAACACCCAAAGCGCGATGAAGTTGAAGGCCGCGGCAAAGGCGACTGCCTGCTTGGGGGTCAGCGCGCCGGTCGCGACGATGGTGGAGATCGAATTGGCGCCGTCGTGAAAGCCGTTCATGAAATCGAAGGCCAGCGCCACCGCCACAAGCAACGCCAGTGACCACATGCTGATGGTGAGATGTTCCATGCGCCGGCCTCTTCAGGAGTTTTCGATCAGGATTTCTTCGATCGTCTTGGCAGCGTCTTCGCAACGATCCAGAACGTTCTCCTGAAGCGCATAGAACTCGCGCATCTTGATCGCCGTCCAGATCGTGCAACTGCCGTCGAACAGGCTGGTGATGGCCTTGCGCTGGATGCGGTCGGCCTGCGATTCGATGGCGTCGATTTCCTTGCACAGATCAACGGTTTCCTGACGCCGCTCCTTCTCGGGCAGCGAGATCACCGCCCGGTTCAGACGCATGCAGGCATCGGCAGCCAGCGCCGCCAGTTCGCGCGACTCGACCGTCGAATCCTTGATGCTGTACATGCCCACCGCGTTGGCGACGTCCTGCAGGGCATTCAGCACGTTGTCCAGTTCGATGGTCAGGGTATGGATCTGGTCGCGGTTGATCGGCGTCGTGAATGAGCGATGCAGCAGCGTGATCAGTTCGGCCTTGATCTTGTCACCGCTCTGCTCGTTCATATTGACTTCGGCAACCAGCACCGGGATGTCTTCGGTTCCCTTGCCCAGCCCGTTGATCAAGCGCAGCGTCGCATTGGCGCCAGCCACGACGCGATCAGAGTGAGCGGCAAGAAGTTCGAAAAATTCCTTGCGTTGCGGCATCAGACTGCTGAACATGGAAACTCCCTCAATGGCCTTTATTACAAACAAGTGACGCTCATATTACAACCTTTGCTCTAGATGGAAGCCCGCCCATATTCGGACGTCAGGGTCGGAGCATGAAAAATCGTTCACGATCATGGGTTTATGACAAGGGCTTGTAAACTTTCTTGAAATCGCGTCCACTCTTGTAATTTCTGGGTGAAGGATGGGCGTGAATAAAGGGATCGAAGGGCTGATTGAACGGTTTTCCGGTTTGCCGGATGCTCGAGTGGAAGGGCGGACGGATCACGATTTGCTGGATATTGTTGTTCTGGCGCTGTGTGCCGTAATGTCTGGAGCGGAAGGCTGGGATGACATTGAGGACTGGGGACGTGAGCGGGAAGTGTGGTTGCGACGCTACTTGCCCCTACGTAATGGCATTGCTGGTCACGACACGATACGGCGGGTTTTCGAGACACTGTCACCCATGGAACTGGAATTGCGCTTTGAAGCCTGGATGGGTGAAGCCTGTCCGGCAGTGAAGGGGCGCATTATCGCGATCGACGGCAAAGCCCTGCGGGGATCGGCACGCGCCGAACGGGGGCTACGGGCCTTGCATCAGGTATCGGCCTATGCCGCCGATTATGGCTTGACCTTGGGGCAGCGCACCTGCGAAGAGAAGTCGAACGAAATTACGGCCATCGAAGAACTGCTGCCGGCCCTGGCACTGGAAGGCGCGGTGGTGACGATTGATGCCATGGGCTGCCAGACGGCGATTGCCGCACAGATCACCGCAGGTGGTGGCGACTACGTTCTGGCGGTCAAGGACAATCAGCCCCATCTCGCCGAAGCACTGCGCGACTTCTTCTCGACGCTGAACGCACCTGGACACTGCCGACGGCAGGTCTCGCTGCACGAGACTTTGGACAAGGGGCATGGCCGGATCGAGACGCGACGCTGCACCGCCGTCGGCGAACTCGATTGGCTCGACCTGCTCGGCTTGAAGACGCGCTGGTCGAAGCTCACGTCGGTCGCCTGCATCGAATCGACACGTGACATTGGCGGAAGAGTTTCAACCGAACAGCGTTACGTGATCAGTTCTCTTCCCGCGGACAGTCGCCGCATCCTGCATGCCGTCCGAACCCACTGGGGTATCGAGAACGGCTTGCACTGGTGTCTCGACGTGACCTTTGGCGACGACGCAAGCCGGATTCGTTTGCGCAACGCCGCCCAGAACTTCTCCTTCCTGCGGCGCCTCGGATTGAATCTCTTTCGCGCCGACAAATCCCGGGCCATCAGCCTCCCCCGAAAACTCAAGACCGCTGCCTACAACCCGGATCATCTCGCTACCGCTTTGCATCTCAGCGAGATTTGATGCTCCGACCCTGCCCTTTGGGGCTGTTGCGGTCAACGGTCAAAATTCACCCATTTTCATGAATCGT
>CAZGPO010000220.1:0-4086 GCA_964527745.1 uncultured Dechloromonas sp. | reverse complement strand
AAATAATCCCTGATGTGACAGGGGTTTATCCTGCGAGAAGCCGGTCATGCCTGTTTTCCGTGTCGCGCTCGATCTGCCACTGCATCGTCTGTTCGACTATGTGGCGGATTCGGCAACGGCAAGCGACATCGGTTTGCGGGTCAGGGTCCCTTTCGGGCGTGGTGAACGAATCGGTGTAATTATCGAAATCGCGGACAGGAGCGACTGGCCGGCGTCACAGTTAAAGCCAGTCGGCGAAATCTTCCGCGACCTGCCATCACTGCCCCGGGATTTTTTTCAACTTTGCGAATTTTCGAGTACTTACTATCAGGCAGCGTTTGGCGAGGTCGTCATGCAGGCGCTTCCGGTCGGACTCAAGCGGCTGATTCCGACGATTCGGCGCAGCGGGCGTGCCGTCAGTCCGCCAGCGCTGATACGGGCTCCGGAACTGACGGCAGCGCAGGCAGCAGTTATCGAGGCAATTGATTCCAAGGCCGGATTCGGCGCGCATCTCTTGTATGGCGTGACCGGCAGCGGCAAAACGGAAGTCTATCTGCGTTTAGTCGAACGTTTGCTGGACGATGGCAAGCAGGTTTTGCTGCTAGTGCCGGAAATCAACCTGACACCACAACTGGAAGGGCGCGTCCGCGCGCGTTTTCCCGAGAGCGTCGTCGTTTCACTGCACAGCGAACTCGCAGAAGCCACGCGCGAGCGCAACTGGCGAGCCGCATTCGACGGTAGTGCGCGCATCGTTCTTGGCACCCGCCTAGCAATATTTGTACCGATGCCGCGCCTTGGGCTGATCGTCGTTGACGAGGAACATGACAGCTCGTTCAAGCAGCAGGATGGCATGCGTTACTCGGCGCGTGATGTCGCGGTATTTCGCGCGCGCCAGTTGGGCATTCCGGTTCTGCTCGGTTCGGCGACGCCGTCGCTGGAATCCTGGGCCAATGCCCAGAGCAAGCGTTATGACCTGCTCAATTTGCGCGAGCGGGCCAATCCGGAGGCGACACTCCCGACGGTTCACGTCCTCGACACGCGCAAGATGGTTTTGAAGGATGGCGTCAGCGAGCCGCTGATTGCGGCGATCGGCGAGCGTCTCGAGCGCGGCGAACAGAGCCTGGTCTTTCTCAACCGCCGCGGCTATGCGCCGGTTCTCGCCTGCGCCGCCTGCGGCTGGGTGGCGCGCTGCCAGCGCTGCACCGCGAATCTCGTCCTGCACTTGGCCGATCGTCGCTTGCGCTGCCATCACTGCGGCTTCGAGAGCAGCGTGCCGAAAGCGTGCCCGACCTGTGGCAATCAGGATATCCACCCCTTCGGGCGCGGCACGCAGCGCCTTGAGCTCTGGTTGCAGGAGCGTTTCCCGAATGCGCGCATTCTCCGCGTCGACCGCGACGCCGTCAAAAGTCGCAAGCAGTGGGAGGCGATGCTCGAACGCATTCACGGTGGCGCGGCTGATATTCTGGTCGGGACGCAAATGCTGGCCAAAGGCCACGACTTTCCGAAGTTGACCCTGGTCGGCGTGCTGGGCGCGGATGCGGCATTGTTTGCTGCCGACTGGCGGGCACCGGAGCGCCTCTTCGCCCAGTTGATGCAGGTGGCGGGGCGTGCCGGGCGCGCCGAATTGAAGGGCGAGGTGCTGATCCAGACCGAGTACCCCGATCACCCGCTATATGCCGCATTGGTCGCCCACGATTATCCGGGCTTTGCCGCAACTTTGCTGCGCGAGCGCGAGCAGGCGGGATTTCCACCCTATGTCTTCCAGGCCATGTTGCGCGCTGAAGCGCCCGAAATGCCTGATGCCCAGGCTTTTCTGGCCGCCGCCCGCGCCTTGCCGGTAGTTCAGGAAAACCCGAATGTCGTTCTCTACGACCCGGTGCCGATGAAGTTGTCGCGGATGGCCAATCTGGAGCGCGGGCAACTCCTCGCCGAGTCGCATTCGCGCCCGGCACTACAGGCGTTTCTGCCGCGCTGGCGGGAAGCCATCGAAGCACTCAAGGCGCCTTCCAGATTGCGCTGGCACATCGAGGTTGACCCGCTGGAGTTTTGAGCAGCCGATCAATTGCCCGCCGGTTTCACGTGGAACGCGGTCGGTTTGGGCGCCGGCTGGTCGGGGTTGTTTTCCAGCCAGTCGGCGCGCTGGATGATCTTGCGTTGCCAGTTCGAAGCGATCCCGGGCAGGGCCGCCAGTTCACGTAAGGCTTGCGCGGTTGGCCGGTGGGCGTGCCAGATATCCATCGCCGCGGCGAGACTGGGCGCACTAGCGGCGGGGACTGCGAGTTCCAGCGTATCGTCGGGACTGACATTACCCTGCTGCAGCACGCGGAAATACCAACCGGTCAGACGCTGTTCGGCAATGAAGACGGCGATGCCGGCTTCGCCGAAGCGGGCATCGATTTTCCAGCACGGGTTGCGTGGCTGGCAAACCTGAATTCGAGCTTCGCCGAGCTGAAACACATCGCCGATCCGCACCTGCGATTCGTCGAGATCTGGGCTGGAAATGTTCTCGCCAAGGCTGCCCGGCACGAACTGGCCGGCAATCTCTGGAAAAGCCCGGCCCAGGCGAGCGTAGTGAGCGGCCGGATAAAGATGGACCGCCTTTTCGGGGCCGCCATGAACGCTGCGGTCAGCCTGCTCGTCACCGGTGAAGCCTGTGCTGGTGAGGTATACGCTGGTGGTGACCGGGTTTTTGAAAATGCCTGTCGGGCGCCCGTTTTCGGGCAGCGCGGTGATGCTGCCGATAAAGAGTGAAATATCGCTCATGGTCGGGATTCTGCCATCAATTCCACAACCAAGCGGCGCCGCGCACTCCCGACGAGTCGCCATGCACCGGTGGCACGAAGCGCGTGCAAAAAACATCGGAAAAAACGTGTGGACCGCAACAGGCGGGCAGGTTGCGATAAAGCCGTTCCAGATTCGACAAGCCGCCGCCAAAGACGATGACCTGTGGATCGAGGACGTTGATGATGCCGGCCAGCGCCCGTCCGAGGCGTGTTTCGTAGCGGCGCAGCGTGGCCTCGCAGGCGGGATCGCCGGCTTGCGCGCGGTTTGCGATTTCCGGTGGCATCAGAAATTCTCCGCCGTGCGTGCTGTGGTCACGCATCAGTCCCGGACCGCTCAGGTAGGTTTCGATGCAGCCGTTGCGCCCGCAATAGCAGGCGGGCAACGGAAAATCATCGGCGCCGGGTAACGGCAGCGGATTGTGTCCCCATTCGCCGGCGATCGCGTTGGCGCCATTGATGAGTTGTCCGCGAACGACGATGCCACCGCCGACCCCGGTACCGAGGATGACGCCGAACACGACTTCGGCACCTCGGCCGGCACCGTCGCTGGCTTCGGAAAGAGCAAAGCAGTTGGCATCGTTGGCGAGGCGAACTTCGCGTTGCAGCAGCGTTTCCAGGTCGTTGCGCAGGGGGTAGCCGATCAGGCAGGTCGAATTGGCATTCTTGATCAGTCCGCTGACCAGCGATTCGGCACCCGGAATGCCGACGCCGACGGTCCCCCGCCTTCCCAGCTCATTTTCGACAGCTGCAACCAGCCCGTGCACTGCCTTCAGGGTCGCCGTATAGTCGCCCTGCGGTGTCGCAACCCGTTGCCGAAACAGCTCGCCGCCGTCGGCATCAAGGGCGATTGCCTCGATCTTCGTGCCGCCGAGGTCAATGCCGATCCGCAAGTTCATGATCGATGGACTTGAATGAAATTTGCATTCCTGAAGCGACCCGGCAACTTGGCCGGCACCCAGGCAAGGAAGCGGCGGTTGAAACGGATCAAAAGCGATTCGGTTCCTTGCTTTCCTGGACGGCCCAATAGATCACGATCAACCAGCCAACCAACGGGATCAGGTAGAACAACAGAAACCAGCCGCTCTTGTCGATATCGTGCAGCCTGCGCACGCCGACCGCGATACCGGGCAGAAATGTCGCCAGCGACACCAGTGCGGCCAGCTTCTCGCTAACGATACTTGCCGCCAGCGTCGCCAGGAAAATGAATAGAAACCACCACCAGTATTCAGAGCGCGATGCCCGTCCCGAAAAGTCAGCGTACTTAGTGAAACAAGTCTTGATCGATTCCCCGAAGGTCATGTCATTTGCCCCGCAAATTGAAAAT
>CAZGPO010000219.1:0-4093 GCA_964527745.1 uncultured Dechloromonas sp. | reverse complement strand
CTCAGATCTGCATGTATGGCGCGTCGGCAAGGGAGCGTACTCGTGTGCAATCAGCGTGGTTACCCATGATCCAACGCTGACGCCAGCCAGGATTCGAGCGCAGCTATCGGTACATGAGGAAATCGTGCATACGACGATCGAGATTCAGGTTTGTGACAGGGGTATCGACTAGACGCCGGCTCTTGATCAGAAATCGGTCATCACCATTGCTTACGTCATCAGGCCGCAGAGGGGTCGGCTGCACTCAGTGGCGAAGGGCTGCTTCCGGGAAGCGAAACTCTAACGGCGGCTTTTCGGCGATGAATCCGAAAGGTTGCTCTTCGAGTCCCGACCCCTATGCACAGTTTGAAACTATGCACAGTTCTGTCGGGAATCCCAGCGCCGGCCGCTGTTATGGCCGACGCTGGTGCACATAGTTATAGCGTCTGGAGGAATTGCATGAGCGAGTCCGGTGCCTTGAATCGACGCAAAGTGGTATCGGGGGCCTCCAGCCGTGCGAGTGCTTTTTCCTTCATGGCGAGGTCGGCTTCGACATAGCGATGAGTCGTGATCGGACTCTCATGCCCGAGCCACAGCGCAATCACGTTGAACGGGACGCCTGATTGCAGCAGGTGCATTGCAGTCGTGTGGCGCAAGGTGTGAGGCGAAACGTGCTTCTTGAGGATACCAGGCACTTGAGTAGCCGCGCGAGCAACGGCAAGTTCGAGGCGCTGAACGACATTGGATCGCGACATTGGTCGTCCTTCGCGGTTTGGCAGCAGGGGCGCCGCGCCGCGCAACGTCGGATTCAGTCGAAGCCACGCACGAACTTCGGCGACCGTGGTGTGCCAGAGCGGAACGGATCGCTGCTTGCGTCCCTTGCCGTGCAAATGCACATAAGCACCACCGTCGAGAACAACGTCGGCAACATGGACGCCGATGATCTCCGAGACCCGCGCACCGGTGTTGTAGAGCATGGCCAAGAGTAGATGATCGCGCTGCGAGGTCCATGTATCGCCGGGTTGGCCGAGGATCGCAAGCATTTCCTCGCGGGTGAGGAATCCAAGCATGGGTCGCTCGAAGCGCTTCATCGGTACCGCCAGCGCGCGTTCGACCACATACAGTGACGAGACATCGCGCCGGCCGGCGAATTTCAGAAACGCGCGCAATGCAGTGAGTCGCAGATTCCGGCTACGAACGGCGTTGTGTCGCTCGTGCTCCAGGTGATCCAGAAATGCCAGGATGAGATCAGGCTGAATGTCGCTGAGTTGCAGACTCGTTGGCGCCTTCTTTAACCGTCGGCTGGAGAAATCCAGGAACAACATCAGTGCGTCGCGATAACAGACTACCGTGCGAGGGCTGACGGCACGTTGCGCGACCAGATACTCGGTGAAGAATTGCTGAACCAGGGAAGAGAAGGAAGGCGGTTTCGGTGCGATCGCATTACGCATCGGGCACCTCCGATTGTTTCATGTAGGACTCGAAACGCTGGCCAGCCCGTGACATCAATTCCGGCACGGCCGAGAGATACCAGTAGGTGTTTGTCACCATTGCGTGGCCGACATACGTCGACAGCGACAGCATTGCCTGATCGATATCGACCCCCTGCGATTGCCACAACAGGATGCGCCGCACAACAAAGGTATGGCGCAGATCGTGGATGCGAGGAGCGTGATGCGCCCCGCGGTTGCGCCAGCCCAATTGCTCACGCAACGAGGTAAAGACGCGATGGACCTGATGGCTATCCATGTGGAGGCCGAGTCGTCGCCCGCGAGTGCCGATGAAGAGCGGCGCATCCTCCTGTGCGAAGTCGCCGGCGAGATCGCGAATCCATAGATAGCGGCGCAATGCTTCAACGGCGCTGGGATGCAGGGGAACCTGGCGCGACTTACCGAACTTGGTTTGATGGATGACGAGCAAGCCGTATTTCAGATCGACATCTTCGTTGCGTAGCGCCAGGGCCTCGGAGATCCGCATGCCGGTGCTCGCGATCAAACCGAACAGCGTTTCATAAACGGCGCCCCGCAGACCGGGCGCAGGCCCGAGCCGCCGGGCGGCAGCCAGCAGGTCGATGATTTCCTGATCGCTGTAGATGTGGGGAGACAGCCGCTCGGGAAGGCGCCCGAAGACGGAATCGTCAGGCACCTCAGTGCGTGGCTCGAACTGCTGTAACCATCGCAGGAAAGTGCGTAGCTTCTTGAGTCGGCGAGCCCAGGTGAGCGGGTCATGGCTGCCGTGACTGTCGCGCCGCGCCCAGTCGGCCATGACTTCGATGGTCAGCGATCCACGATGGCCGATCGCCTGCACATGCTTTGCGAAACTACGTAGCGGATATTTCTCGGAGCGGCCGGAGAAACCAAGCCGACCTCGCTCGACCAAATATTGCTCGACCCGGGTTGCCAGTGAGATCGTGCTCATGGCTTACTCCCGGGCCATGGCAGAGCAACCTCGATGAGCTTGCGGCTGTCGAGTTTGGCGTAAATCATGGTGGTGTTCAGGGAGCGGTGGCGGAGAACGTCAGCCACCTCCTTGAGGGACGATCCTTCGGCGAGCAGCCGGTTGGCCATCGTGTGGCGCAGCAGGTGCGAGCGGGTATAAGGCAGCCCGGCGCGAGCGAACGCTTGGCGAATCGTTTTACGCACGAGATCGGGACCAACGGGCACGTCCCGCGGAGCTACGTGCCGAACGAAGACTGCGCGGTTGGCGGTCTTCGGGCGTTCATGTTGCAGGTACGCCGCAATCGCCTTTCCGGTCGTGGCCGGCAGTGGCAGCACGTCCTCGCGACGGCCCTTGGTGTGGCGTAGCGTGATCGTGCCAGCGCGCCAGTTGATGTCGTCGAGGCCGATGCGGGCAACCTCGCCGCTACGAAGACCGAGATCGAGCGCACAGCGCACAATCGCATCGGCACGCCGCATGGATCGACCGGCTTGGCCGAGCGCCCCTATCAGTTGCTCTACTTCTTCTGCCGTCAGTGTCTTGGGGAGAGAGGATAGTTGCCAGTTGGCAGGATAGGACAGCGCGCCAATCAGTCCGTGCATCGCGTCGCCAAGAGAAGCACGATAGCGGAAATATCCGCGAAGTGTCGCGACCACCGATCCGGCATTGGCCGGCTTGCTGTAAAGCTTGGCCTGTTGCGCGAAGAACCGCCGAACATGGCCGGAATTGATGGTACTGATAGCGACAGGGCCGTCGCCGAAGCGCGAGGTCAGCAGCCGCCTCACAATCCGTAGGGCGATGCTTCTGGTCTTGGGCGCCAGACCTCGCACATGATCCATGTGTTCGTCGTAGCGGAGCAGCTCCTCGTCCACCGGTGTCGTCTTCACCGCTGGTGGGGCAACGACTCTGCGATCACGAAGTACCACCAGCAGATGCCCGAGTGCTGCGCTCAGATTGCGACGGTCACGATGCGTTGGGCCGGCGCAGTGGCATCGCGGAAGATGGCCATCAAGAAATTCCGCAACAACGCCTTCGTCGATGCATCGCAAGCGCCGACGCCGATCGTGAATCCATTGCGCGAAATGGGCTATGCCACGTAGGCAGTTCCTGAACGTGGATGCAGCGTAGCCGCGGTCAGTCAGGTACTGCTTGTAGGCATCAACGTAGGGCGCCAACGGCCCCTTGGCGAGCCAGTCGATTCGGTCGGATTGAGATGTTCGATTGTTTGCCATGATGGTCTCCTTGTGTGGGACCACCACTGCACCTTCTGGCGAAAACTATGTCGAGATCAACATCACCCTGCGTCGCCAAATCCACTGCCTCTACAGCGCCTCACGGATTCTCATCGAACCAACTGTGCATAGTTTCAAACTGTGCATAGGGGTCGAGTTCGGCAGTTGCCTATCTTGACCATCGATCGGGATCCTATTGAAATACGCCTCCAAGTGAGCCAACCTTTGCTAACCTACTGCACCCCTTCCGACGAAGGGCTTGACATCCGTTTCATCGACGAGCACCTGCTCATCGTCGACAAGCCAGCCGGGCTGCTTTCCGTTCCCGGGCGCGGGCCGGACAAGCAGGATTGCCTGAGCGCTCGTGTCCAGGCGTGCTATCCGGAGGCATTGCCGGTGCACCGGCTCGACCTCGGTACCTCCGGCCTCCTGGTGCTGGCGCGCAG
>CAZGPO010000218.1:0-4109 GCA_964527745.1 uncultured Dechloromonas sp. | reverse complement strand
GCGCCGCCATGATCTTCTGGAACGACTTGAACATGTAGTCGGTCGGCGTCTTGCTACTGGCGACATGGCAATCTGCGCACTGTACGGTGGTGCCGCTGCGGTTCTTGAAGTGTACGGTTTTCTTGAGTTCTTCGTAGGGGATCGTCATCTCGTGGCAGGAGATACAGAACTCCGAACGGTTCGTATATTCCATGCCCATGTTCAGTCCGCCCCAGATGATGATGCCGCCGAATACGCCAATGACAATCATCTGCAACATCGAGCATTTGGGCGGATTGAGCAGGCGCTTGATAAAGCCCTGCTTGGGCGGGCATTCCTTTTTTCCTTGGTCGTTCTCAGACATTTTTCAAGTCCTTTCGCTAGTGCCTGATAAGGCGATCGAGAAACAGCAGAACTAGAGGGAAAACGCCGGATGCGACAAATGGTCTCTGGACGAGACTACGGATGCGCCATACCGAATAACCATAACAATCTCCCCCTTTTCTATGTGTTCAGGAATGTCCCTGAATCTGTTGTGGAATCCATGATGCAGAAGAATTGTGAATTGGACAAGTTTTTTCGTGAAAACTGATATTTTGCCTTTGACATATTGGCGCTGTAGTGTTAGAGGTTTCTAATATGTACAGGGCATTCTGGCTATGGGTTGCCTCTTTTTTGGTCAAATTTTTGGTTGACCGTACCGTTTTGCGTCTATACATTCCCTTTTGACTTTGGTCAAAGACGTAGCTGTTTCGATGTTTTGTCAATCGATTAGCCCGTCTAAAAACCCCCGAAAGGTTTCAGAAGGCGGCTGGTTGGCCCCGATGTTGCCAACGGTGCAGTTGGAGGAGGATGTTTCAGCAAATGCCGGCGAAGACAATTTTTCCGGTGCAAAATTGTTGTTTTTTTGAGGAGAGGTTATGAACAATCAACGTCGTAATGTATTGAAATCCGGTTCGGGCGCCGCTTTCTTGGGCGCGCTCGCTGCTGCAGGCATTGTCAAGCCGGGGATGGCGCTGGCCGACTGGAACAAGGCATCATTCGAGACCAAGAATCTGGCCGATACACTTAAGGCACTCGGTGTTTCGAGCCCTGCCGACAGCAAGGATATCCAGATGACGGCACCGGATATCGCCGAAAACGGCGCCGTAGTTCCGATCGGCATTGCCTCGACGCTGCCGAATGTCACGATGATCGCCATCATGATCGAAAAGAACCCGAGTACGCTGGCCGCCAATTTCACGTTGCCGGCAGGTACCGAGCCCTTCGTCCAGACGCGCGTCAAGATGGGCCAGACTTCCAACGTCTATGCGCTGGTCAAGTCGGATGGCAAGTTCTTCACGACCAGCAAGGAAATCAAGGTCACGGCGGGCGGCTGCGGCGGCTGATCGATCAGCACATTTCGAAAATTCGAGGAGATATCAATTCATGGCAACAAATCCGATGAAAATACGCGCCGCCAACAATGGCGGCATTACCGAGGTCAAGGCGCTGATCAGTCACGACATGGAAACCGGCCAGCGCAAGGATGCCGCCGGGGCAGCCATTCCGGCCTGGTTCATTACCGAACTGACCGCCAAGCACAATGACAAGGTTGTTTTGAGCGCCGAGTTCGGCACCTCCATTTCCAAGAACCCTTTCCTCGCCTTCAAGTTCAAGGGTGGCGCCAAGGGCGACAAGGTCAGCATCAGCTGGAAAGACAACAAGGGCGAAACGCGTACCGACGAAGCAGTCATCGCTTGAGTGCTAGTCAGGACGTATAACAAATCGGGCGCAGCACCCGTTCTGGTGTTGCGACCCTGAACACAACCCAATGGAGGAATCATGAGACAGAAAAAGCTGTTTTT
The DNA here is from genome assembly GCA_964527745.1 of uncultured Dechloromonas sp. Classification (GTDB taxonomy): domain Bacteria; phylum Pseudomonadota; class Gammaproteobacteria; order Burkholderiales; family Rhodocyclaceae; genus Azonexus. The sequence continues at coordinate 2,283 of CAZGPO010000218.1, read as the reverse complement.
ACTGCTTGCCGCCTTGGTGGCGGGCGTTGGCGGATTGAGTTCGCCTGTTGCGCTGGCCGACGCGAGTGCCGACGCCATTGCGCGTTACCGCGAGATGATCGCTGACGGCAACCCGTCCGAGCTGGTTGCGGCGCAAGGCGAAGAGCTTTGGAAAACCAAGCGCGGCCCGAAAAATGCGAGTCTCGAAAAGTGTGATCTCGGCCTTGGGCCTGGCGTTGTCAAGGGTGCGTCCGCGCAGCTGCCGCGCTATTTCAAGGATACCGGCCGGGTTCAGGATCTTGAAACGCGCCTGATGACCTGCATGGAATCCTTGCAGGGCATCGACCCGAAGACGATTGTCGATGGCAAATGGCACAAGGGAGAGCGCGAGACAATGGCTGCCCTGGTTGCCTATATCGTGACCGAGTCGAATGGCCAGAAGATCAATATCGACATGAGCCAGCCGCAAATGAAGAAGATGTTCGAGCTGGGCAAGATGGCCTTTTATCACCGTTCCGGCCCGATGGATTTCGCCTGCACCACCTGTCATGGCGAAGAGGGGAAGCGCATCCGCCTGCAGGATCTGCCTGACCTGCGCACACAGGCCGGTGCAGCGGCGGGTTGGGGTACCTGGCCGGCCTATCGGGTTTCCAGCGGAACTTTCTGGACCATGCAGCAGCGCCTGAACGACTGCTATCGGCAACAGCGTACGGCAGAACCGATCTACGGTTCGGACGCGACGATTGCCTTGTCCGTCTATCTGGCGGCCACTGCCAAGGGCGGTACCGTGTTGACCCCGGGTCTGAAGCGCTAAGGAGAGCGACATGAAAAGAATCAGCATTATCGTGGCAGCGATGACTGTCTCTTCCGGCGCTTTTGCAGCGGGTGAAGACCTCCATACCGCGTTTCAGACGATGATGGACAACTCATTTAAGACGACCGGCATCGCCGACAAATACCGCATGAAGCAACTGGATTTCCAGAGGCTATGTTCAGTCGAGAAGGAGCCATCCAAGAAGGTCATGGAGTCGATTGAGGCTCAACAACTGAAAACCATCCGTTATCCGGCTGACGGCAGGTATTTCGGCGACTGGAAGCAGGGCGAGAAGATTGCCATCAGCGGCAAGGGTTTGACCTGGACCGACAAGACGCGGTTCGACAACGGTGGCGGCTGTTACAACTGTCACCAGTTGAGCCACAAGGAAATCGCCTACGGCACGATCGGTCCCAGCCTGCAAAACTACGGTACCACGCGCGGAAAAGGCGACGATGTAATCAAGTACACCTGGGGCAAGATTTATAACGCCAAGGCCTTCAATGCCTGCAGCAACATGCCGCGCAACGGCGATGCTGAAATCCTGACCGAAGAACAGATGAGGCATTTGATGGCTTTCCTGTTCGACCCCGAATCACCGGTCAACAAAAAATAAGCATGTTTGATTTATCCCGGCGCGGGTGACCTCGCCGGGTTTTTTTTGGGGTGAACCATGAGCATGAATCGTCGAGAATTTCTTCAGGTGCTGGCAGTTGCGGCGGCTGGCGGCATGTCCTTGCACAGCGAATTTGCACTGGCCGAAAAGGGCGCGGCCACGATGTACGATCTGCCCAAATTCGGTAATGTCAATTTGCTGCACATCACGGACTGTCATGCCCAGTTGTTGCCGATCTACTTCCGCGAACCGAACGTCAACCTCGGTTTCGGTGACCAGTTCGGCAAGGTGCCGCATCTGGTCGGCAATGCTTTCCTCAAGCATTTCGGGATCAAGCCGAATACCATCGATGCCCATGCCTTCACCTTCCTGAATTTCGAAAAGGCGGCCGAGACCTACGGCAAGGTCGGCGGCTTTGCCCACTTGGCGACGCTGGTCAAGCGTACAAAAGCCAGTCGCCCGGGCGCGCTGCTGCTCGATGGCGGCGATACCTGGCAGGGTTCCGGCACGGCGCTGTGGAGCAATGCGCAGGATATGGTCGATGCCTGCAAGGCGCTCGGCGTCAATGTCATGACCATGCATTGGGAGGCGATGTTTGGCGAAGCCAGAATCAAGGAAATCGAGGAAAAAGATTTCGCCGGCAAGGTCGACATCGTCGCCCAGAACATCAAGACCGCCGATTTTGGCGATCCGGTCTTCAAGCCTTACGTGATCAAGGACATGAACGGCGTCAAGGTGGCCATCGTCGGCCAGGCTTTCCCCTATACGCCGATCGCCAACCCGCGCTGGCAGGTGCCGAACTGGAGCTACGGCATCCAAGAAGAGAGCATGCAGAAGACGGTCGACGAGGCGCGCAGCAAGGGCGCTCAGGTCG
>CAZGPO010000217.1:0-4113 GCA_964527745.1 uncultured Dechloromonas sp. | reverse complement strand
CCAGATAGCCGCCTCCCAGGCGGCCGATGAACCCGCTCAGACGCCGGATGCTTCCGCCAGTGGCAAGGCGACCGTAGTGCTGCCCGGAGAACTGGGTCAGATGGCTGCGGTTGCAGCGGTCGGTGCTTCACTGGCCTCCGCATCACCAGCCTCCGAGCAGGATGAGGTCCCCAAGTTGCCGGAGCTTCCTGTTACAGACGTTGCCAAGGCTGATGAAGGTTCGCAGACTGTCGCCAGCAGTGACGACAATATGCTCGACTTCAATCTGAGTGGCGTTGGCCGGGATTTCGCACCGGAAGTGACACAGGTTTCCGCCGTGATTGGCGAAATGGAAGCGCCACAGATAGAGGCAATCGACTTTGATCTCGGCGGCATTCCGCAGGATGCCTTGACGGCTACGGAAACAAATCCTGAGTTGTTGCCGACGGATACGCAAGTAACGGGCGTTACGGAGGAAGAAAATCGCCTGACCGAAACCTTCATTGGATTCGAAGCACCTGCCGGTCTGGAAGAAGAACAGCCTGCGGCCGAAACCGCACCGATCGATTTCGAGCTTGGCGACATCGCCGACGATAATGCTTCCGCTACCGAGACGCTGGTCGATCCGGGTGTATTGCACGATGCTGTCAATGCAGTCAGTCCGGAGATGGGTGCCGAGACCATCGTCAATTCGCTGGAATTCGCGGAACCCGATCACGGCGAACTTACGGTGACCGATGGCAAGGCGGGTCTGGCAGCCGATTTCAATGCGAACGATGCCGAATACGACGTCAATCTGAGCGAGTCGGTCTTCATCGGCAATCCGATGCCGTCACCGGAATTCGATATTGGCTCGATCAATCTCGATCTGGGGGCGGATACGTCCGAACCAACCCAGGTCGTCGGCCTGTCCGATACCGTGATTGCGGACAATGTTGTTGGCGATCCGGGATTCGAGGATGGCAGCACTAAACTCGCGCTGGCCAAGGCTTACGAAGAAATGGGCGACCTCGATCAGGCGCGCGAATTGTTGCAGGAAGTCATCGACGAAGGCGGCGGTGATTTGGCCGATCAGGCGCGCGAGATCATCGGGCGCTTGCGCGGTTAGAATTCATCTTTGCGCACGGCACATGGCCCCCGCGTTAGGGGGCCATGTGCATTCTGGAGCCGGGTTTTGCATCCTTCCACTGCCTTGCTGGTCACCCTGATTGCCATCGTCGTCATCCAGTTCCTCGGCATGGCGGGCCTGGTGTCGGTTTCGGTGCTTCTGTTACTGACGATCAAAAAGTCCGCTACCGGCTGGTGGCAACTGGTGCGCCGAATGCGCTGGTTGTTGCTGAGTGTCTGGCTGATACTCGCCTATGGCGTGCCAGGTGATGCCGTGTTCGACCTAACATGGATGCCGACCCATGAAGGAGTTGCGGAGGCAACATTGCATGTTGCGCGCCTGATGTTGATGCTTGGCTGCCTGGCCTGGCTGTTCTCGTTGCTTGGCAAACAGGGATTGCTGGTGGCATTACACACCCTGTTGCATCCGCTTGCGCGCTATGGTGTCGCCAGCGAACGGCTCGTCGTGCGCCTTGCACTGGTCATGCAGAACCTGCAGGCTGAAATGCCGAAAGGTGCATGGCGCAAAATGCTGGACGGTGATCCGGTTCATGGTGGTGGACCTAAAACACTTCGCATCGAGATGAAACCGTGGCGATCAGTCGACTATCTTATTTTGCTTGGCGTGCTGGGGTTGTCGTGTTTGCTGGTGGCGCTGGGATAAGCGGGTGATGCTCAAAAGAATAGCCCTCGGCGTCGAATATTTTGGTACCCCTTTTCATGGCTGGCAAAGCCAGGCGGGTGGTGCGACTGTCCAGGATGCGCTGGAGGCGGCGCTGGGCGAGATTGCAGGTGAACCGGTCGCGGTGATCTGTGCAGGACGTACCGATGCTGGAGTTCATGCGACGCATCAGGTCGTGCATTTCGAGTGCGGCGTCGAACGCCCGCTATCGGCTTGGGTACGCGGCGTCAATTCACACCTGCCGGATGGCGTTGCGGTGCGCTGGGCGCAACCGGTCGACTTCGCCTTCCATGCCCGCTTCAGTGCCCGCGGCCGGCGCTACCGCTACCTGCTGCTCAATCGTTCGCAGCATCCGGGATTATGGCAGGGGCGAGTCGGCTGGTTCCACCTGCCGCTGGCGCTCGATCCGATGCGCGAGGCGGCGCAAAAATTGATCGGTGAGCACGATTTCTCTGCTTTCCGGGCAGCGGGTTGCCAGGCGAAGACGCCGGTCAAGACGATGTGGCGGGCCGACATCCGGCAGCGCGGCAGTTTGCTCATCTTCGATTTCGAGGCCAGCGCCTTCCTGCATCACATGGTGCGCAACCTCGTCGGAACCCTGGTTCAGATCGGCAAGGGTGCACAGGTGCCGGGCTGGATCGACGAGTTGCTGCTGGCGAAGGATCGCAAGCTGGCAGCGCCGACCTTTTCGCCCGCTGGTTTGTATTTTCGTGGGCCGATTTACGAGCCGCCCTGGGGATTGCCGGACCCGGCCGACGATTTTCTGGATGGAGTATTCGCTTGAAAACGCGTATCAAGATTTGCGGGCTGACCCGCGAGGAAGATGTCGACGCTGCGGTGGCCGCCGGGGCCGATGCGCTCGGATTCGTTTTTTATCCGCCCAGTCCGCGTTACGTGGCGCCGCAACGGGCGGCGGAACTGGCGCGGCGGATTCCACCCTTTGTCGATATTGTCGGCCTGTTCGTCAATGAGTCGCCGGCAGCGGTGCACGCCGCATGCATGGCACTGCCGATCAGCCTCCTGCAGTTCCATGGTAATGAGGACGCAGCCTATTGCCGTCAGTTTACACGTCCCTATCTGCGTGCAGCGCGAGTGAGGCAGGGGCTCGATCTGGTAGAATTCGCCCGCACGTTTCCCGATGCTCGCGGTTTGTTGCTCGATGCTTTTGTCGAAGGTTACGGCGGCGGTGGTCACGTCTTCGACTGGACGCTGATTCCGCCCGATCTGCCCGGGTTTTTGGTGCTTTCCGGCGGGTTGACCGCAACGAACGTCGGCGAGGCCATGCGGCGCGTGCGACCGGTTGCGGTCGATGTTTCGTCCGGTGTGGAAATGGGCAAGGGCATCAAGGATCACTCGAAAATTGCCGCGTTTGTGGCGGCTGTACGGAAAGCTGATGAATCACTATAACTTCCCCGACGCCAAGGGCCATTTCGGTCCCTATGGCGGAGTCTTTGTGGCCGAAACGTTGTTCGCGGCGCTCGATGAACTCAAGTTGGCCTATGCCGAGGCGCAGGCTGACCCGGCTTTTCGCGCCGAATACGAATACGAACTGAAGCATTTTGTCGGCCGGCCGTCGCCGATCTACCATGCCCAGCGCTGGTCGGAGATGCTTGGCGGCGCGCAGATCTACCTGAAGCGCGAAGACCTCAACCATACCGGTGCCCACAAGGTGAATAACTGCATCGGCCAGGCCATGCTCGCCCGGCGCATGGGCAAGCCGCGCGTCATTGCCGAAACCGGCGCCGGTCAGCACGGTGTTGCGACGGCAACGGTGGCGGCCCGTTACGGCATGGAATGCATCGTTTACATGGGCAGCGAGGACGTCAAGCGCCAGGCCGCGAACGTCTACCGGATGAAACTGCTCGGCGCGACGGTGGTGCCGGTCGAAAGCGGCTCGAAAACGCTCAAGGATGCGCTCAACGAGGCAATGCGCGACTGGGTGACCAACATCCACAACACCTTCTACATCATCGGCACGGTGGCCGGCCCGCATCCTTACCCGATGCTGGTGCGAGATTTTCAGAAGGTCATCGGCGAAGAGTGTCTGGTCCAGATGCCGGAAATGACTGGCCGCCAGCCGGATGCTGTGATCGCCTGCGTCGGCGGCGGTTCCAACGCGATGGGTATTTTCTACCCGTACATCGACTTGCCCGACGTGCGCCTGATCGGTGTCGAAGCGGCTGGCGAGGGCGTCGAGACCGGGCATCACGCCGCCTCGCTGACCGCCGGCGTTCCCGGCGTGCTGCATGGCAATCGCACCTACTTATTGCAGGACGAGGATGGTCAGATCATCGAGACGCATTCGATTTCCGCCGGCCTCGATTATCCCGGGGTGGGCCCCGAGC
>CAZGPO010000216.1:0-4140 GCA_964527745.1 uncultured Dechloromonas sp. | reverse complement strand
TATGCAAGCACTTTATCGAGGCGATGACATTACTAAAGCAAGCATTCCTTTTGATCGCACGCACTGGTACCGGCGGATGGGGGCATGCTGGCGCGTTTGATGCAGTAAGTGAACTGCGCTGTCGGGCATGGCCAGCACAGAACGAATGCTGGCGGGGCATTGGCAACGCTCAGAAGTCGCCTGCTGCAGCAGCCTTCATGATGTCGTATAACGTGTTGCGTACCTTGAGGGCCTGCGCCTTCAATTCCGGCGGCAACTGCTTGCCACCATAGATCATCAGATCAAGGTTCATCGAATGAAGCCAGACTTGACCGGTCTTGTCCTCAACGATGGCGATGCGGCAGGGCATGTAGGCTGAATACTTGTCATTGTGGTCGATCATCATCATGCCGACCCGGACATCGCAGAAACTCATGAAGTTGGCGTAGCGATACGGCTTGCCGGTTGCCGCTTCGGCCTGCTTGTAGAAGGGTGCCTCACCTACGAAGAACAGGTTGCGATCATAGGCCAGACTGGTCAAGGAGCGTTTCACGTCCTCCGGGCTGACGCCCTTGGCCACCGGGAAGGACCACATCATGGCATTTGCCCAGTCCTTCGAAGAGTCGAATTTTTCGTACATTTCGGAGAAGACGCGCCCCGCTTCCGGGTCGAGTTCGCTCATGAACTGCTTGTACTGGAGATATCCGAAGCCGGCGAGGGCAATTGCTAGAGCACCGACAATAGCCAGTAAAGATTTGATGAAGCGCATTATGTTCTTCTCCTTTGGTGAACTGAGCAGCTATGTTTTTTGGGGCCTTGCTCAAATGTGATTTTGCGAGAAGATATCACCGGCATACGAAAAAACAAACCCCGCCGCAGCGGGGTTTGTGGTTTCGCGTACGGCCGATCAGGTAGACATCTCGGTCAGGATATTGCGCAACCAGCTTTCGCCGTAAGCGTGCTCCGCCTTGGTCATCGAGAAATCGACCGGGGAAATACCGCCCGAATTGGGAACGCTGACGATCTTGCCGTCCTTGATCGTATAGACGGCGGCAACGCTGATCGACTCGTGATCGGAAATCGCGCTGTAGCAAACGTTGACGCCCGACAGTTCCGTCAGTTCCTTGCCGTTCATCAGGGCGACGATGTTGATCGCGCAGACCTTGGCCTGGGAATTGGCCGAGTAGCCCGATTTCGGCATGGCGCCAGCGATGGCAGAGTCGCCGATGACGTGGATGTTCTTCTGCAAGGTCGATTCGAAGGTGGTCATATTGACCGGGCACCACTTCTTGTCCTCGCCAATCAGCCCTGCCTTGCCGGCAATCGCTGCGGCACGCTGCGCCGGGATGAAGTTGACCACGTCACCCTTGAACTCCTCGATGCCTTCGACCAGCAAGGTCTTTTTGGCGGCATCCACAGCAGTGACCTTCTTGCCAGGCATGTACTCAAGAATACCCTTGTAATAATTGTTCCAGGCCTTCATGAACAATGGCTTCTTGGCGACAATGTCGGCATTGGCGTCAAGCAGGATAAGCTTCGACTTGGGCTTGTGCTTCTTCAGGTAGAGGGCGATCAGTGTGGCGCGTTCGTAGGGCCCGGGGGGGCAGCGGAACGGAGCAAGCGGCATGCTGATGACGACCTTGCCGCCATCCGGCATGGCCTGCAACTGGTTGCGCAACAGGGTAGATTGTGCACCGGCCTTCCATGCGTGCGGGATGATGTTGGCTGTATCGGCGGTGTAACCTTCGACTTCCTCGTTGCGGAAATCGATGCCCGGAGAAACGATCAGGCGATCATAGGTCACTGCACCTTCGGTGGTGATGACCTTCTTGGCGGCGGGGTCGATTGCGGTGGCTTCGGCGAAGAGCATCTTGATGCCGTGATTGGCTGCCAGCTTGTCGTAGCCGATGGTCAGCGCCGACATGTCGTTCATCAGCCCGGCAATGTAAAAGTTGCTGAACGGGCAGGAGATGAACTGCTTGTTTTTCTCGATCAAAACCACTTCGATCGACTTGTCGAGCATGCGCACATATTTGGCGGCAATTGCCCCGCCATAGCCACCGCCGAGCACGACGACGCGCCGGGCAGGACCCTTGGGCATGATTTCCGAAGTCGAGCCAACCGAACCCTGAGTGGCACAGCCGGCCAGCGCCAAGCCGGAGGCGCTGCCCAATACCTTGATGAAATTTCTGCGATCCAATGTCATGTTGTCTTCTCCCTTATTTGACGCTGGCGTAGAAATGGAGCAGTGCTTCCAGATCTTCTTTTGACAGCGGCTTGACCTTCTCGGCCATCTTTTCCGGCATCTTGCGCGCACCGGACTGATACAGCGCCATCTGCATCTGCAGGTAGGTCAACCATTGGCTGGCCATCACTGGCGTGTCATCCTTGCCTTCCTTGCCATCTTCAAGGTGGCAACGCGAGCAGTTGGCTTCCTGCAGGCTGGCGCCCTTCTTGACCTTGGCGGCATCGACAACTTGCTGGGTCGGGTGGAACTTCTGGCTGGAGAAGTATTCGGCCATCAGGTTGAAGTCCGCTTCGGAATAACCCTTGGCGATTCGTCCCATGACGGTAGACGGGCGTTCGCCACTCTTGAATTTCTTCATGGCGTCGACGATTGCCGTTTTCGACTGGCTGGCCAGGCTGGGCATGGTCAGGCCGGCGCTACCGCCGCTCGTCCCGTGACAGCCGGCGCAGGAAAACGAGATCATTTCGGCTGTCGGCGGTGCGGCGGCAAATGCCGTCGTCGACAGTGACAGGGCGCCAGCAGCCAGCACCCACATGCTCCATCTCTGTTTCATTGTTGTCTCCTCCTGTTGATGATTTGAATGATCAGGTAACGCTTTCACCGTTATTGTTTGGTGACGTTGTAGTAGTACTTGACGCCTTCCACGGTCTTGTCGAGGCCAAACTGATAGCCGAGCGAGACATAGTGGTAGCGCGCTTCGGAATAATCCTCGTGAATCGCGAATCCGAAGTTGTAGATTTTGCCCGGAGCGATGGCGTGGTCGCCCGGAGCGCCGCCGGCAAGGCTGCGCTCGAAGGTGACGACCCATTTGTTGCCTTCCTTGACGCCTTCGGCCTTGACCAATGCCTTGCCGCCTTCCATGACGCGCTGGTCGGCGATGTGTCCATCCACCTGCTTCTCGCCCTTGCCGCTGCGGAACTGCATCAGGTCCATGAATTTGCCGCCGGCGAGGTCGGCGCCCTTGATGTACTTCGTCTTCTTGTCGTCCTTGGCGTCCTTCATGGTGCGCAGGTCGGCATGGCAGGTGCCCCAGCAACCATTGAGCTCGGCGCCTGCGACCGTGCCGCCGCCGTCGAACATCATCGCCAGCTTGACTTCGTTCTTCTTGTCCATCTTGACATCGCCATTTTTTGGCGGCACCCATTCGAAACGGAAGTAGATTTTTTCGCCGTCGTGCGCTGCCTTGAAAACCACTGGTATCCAGCCCACCTTGCCGGCTGGCGGCTTCGGTTCGAGGGCAACTTTCGAACTGCCGACCTGCTTGCCGGCGACGATCTTGTCGCCAATTTCGTTGGCGTCTCCTTCGTGGCACTTGGCGCAGGCGCGTTTCTTGTCGACGATGTCGGGCACGGCCGAGTGATCCGACTTGTTCATGACCCATTCCAGGCTGGCCTGACCGGGATAGAACACCTTGATCTTGCGTTCGGTAACCTTGCTCCAGTCCGGCGGTGCGGCAAACGAAACGCCGGCGATACACATTCCCATGACAGCGACAGCAATTTTTTTCATGAATCGACTCCTGTTTTATCTGTGTTTCAAAAATGAATTAATTAGTCCGGTCAGCTTTCGGATTTGGGCGCGCTGTCCTCTTTGCCAGCCTGGTTATGCACCGGCTTGTGGGCGATGCCTTTGTGGCACTCGATACAGGTCTTGCCGTCCTCGATGGCACCCTCATGCTTGACGACGGAGCGATCCTTCTGCTTGTCAGGGTCCATGGTTTCGAACTTGTGACAGTTGCGGCACTCCTTCGAGTCGCGTTCGATCATGCGCTCCCAGACGCGCTCGGCCATCGTCAGCCGATAGGCCTCGAATTTCTCGGGTGTGTCAACCGTGCCCTTGATGTGACCGATGACATCGCGCGCCGCCATGATCTTCTGGAACGACTTGAACATGTAGTCGGTCGGCGTCTTGCT